>JANQKH010000066.1 GCA_028281215.1 Phycisphaeraceae bacterium
GAAATCATCACCATGGTGGGCCGGGGCGGTATGGGCGAGGTCTACCGGGCGCGCGATGTCACGCTGGGCCGCGTGGTTGCATTGAAATGTCTGACCGCGCGCAGCGACATTCCCGCGAACGCATTCATGCGGTTCAAGCGCGAAGCGATGACCCTGGCGGCGTTGTCCCATCCCAACGTGCTGACGATCTATGACATCGGCGACGCCAACGGCAGCCCGTTCATCGTCATGGAGTTCATCGAAGGCAAGGATTTGAGCGAACTGATCGACGGCCGCGCAATGTCGATGGAACAGGTGATTCATATCGCGCGCGGCATTGCCGCCGGCCTGTCCGTTGCCCACAACGAGGAGATCGTCCACCGTGATATCAAACCGCACAACGTCATTGTGCGAGATGACGGCATTGTCAAAGTGGTGGACTTCGGCCTCGCGCGTTTGCAATTCAGCAAGGAACCCGACGGCGAACGTATCACGATCACCCAGGACAACGGCGGCCTGATGCCCGGCACCATCGCTTACATGTCGCCCGAACAAACGCAGGGCGAACCGGTCACCACCGCGTCCGACATCTTCTCATTCGGCATCGTGCTGTTTGAAATGCTGACTGGGCGGAACCCATTCCGCAACGAGTCCATCCTTCGCACAATCAAAAACATTGATGAAGCTAAACTCCCATCGTTCACGCAACTCAACACCGAAGTCGATCCCGCGCTGGAAAAACTGGTTCGCAGCATGCTCAACCGCGAACCGGCCAAACGCCCCAGCGCGGCGCAAGTGCTGGAGCAACTCAAACCCTTCGGCGAACCGTCCGACAACCTGAGTCCGCCACATGCGATCACACGGTTGTTTGAAGACGACAACGCCGATGTCGGCAGCAGTGCTTCGGACACGCCGACATCGTTAGGCGAGTTTGAACTCGAAAGTGTGCTTGGCGCCGGCGGCATGGGCGTGGTCTACCGGGCCAAACAGAAACGACTGGGCAGACACGTCGCTCTCAAGTGCATTCGCTTGGGCAACACCAAGTGGGAAACACGATTTCGGCGTGAGATGCAGGCGCTCGGATCGGTCAAGCATCCCAATCTCGTCGAAGTCTACGCGACCGGTGAAACGCAAGGCCAAACGTACTACGCGATGGAACTGCTCGCCGGCGCGGACCTGAACACCGTCTTCCAGCACCTTCGCCGAACCGACCTGAGCCGATTCGGCGACGATTCCTGGCACAGTGTGTTGTCACAGGCGAGCGACCACGCATCTTCATCGGAACGCTCGCTGAGCGATCCCGACGCCCGAACACCTTCGCCCGACGACAACGAAATCGATTCATCGGCCGAACCGTCCGACGTCGTTGGACCTGCCCACTCCAACCGCGCATCCAAGGCCTACGTTCGCCAGATGGTCAACATCATGTTGCAGGTCGCCCGCGCGGTTGAGGCGTTGCACGAGGCGGGCGTCGTCCACCGCGATATCAAACCCGGCAACATCATGCTCACGCGCGAAGGCGATCGCGCCGTGCTGATCGATCCCGGATTGGCGCGACTGTCCGAAGATGAAGGCGAACTGACCATCACCCACGAGGTGATCGGTACTTTGAGGTATTCCAGTCCCGAACAAGTGCTCTCCGTTGGAACAATCGATGAACGCAGTGATGTCTACAGCATCGGAGCCACGCTATGGGAACTACTGGCGGTGCATCCCATGTTCGGCGACGTCGAACCGCCCGATCGCAAGAAACTCATGCATGCGATTCAGATCGAGGATCCTGCGCCAGCGAGTCGGTTCAACCGAGCCGTGCCGGCCGACCTTGACGGTATCCTGCAAAAGTGCCTGGAGAAAAATCCGGCCAAGCGATACGACAATGTCGCCGATTTGGCCGACGACCTGACACGTTTTCTGGACGGCGAACCGGTCAGCGCACGCCCGGTCGGGCCGGCCACCCGCGCCTGGCGCGCGGTCAGTCGAAGACGATTCTTCCACTACGCGGCCGCTGCGGTCATCCTCATCGCCGGCACGGCGCTGGCGATTCAAATGGCGTCTGATGGGGGATCGGCCGGACAGGGGCCGCCGCGCGATCCCAACGTCATTCGCGCCAGCATCAAGCCGTGGGTCGGCTACGCACCGCTCGTGGTTGCCAATGAAATGGAACTCTTCGGCCCGGTGCGACTCGAATTCGCCACCGTGGGCGGCCTTGAAGATGCGCGGCGACTGCTCGACAAACAGGAAATCGATTTCGCCAGTTGGCTGATCGACACGCACGTGCTGGCGCGATCCTCCGGCATAGACTCGAAAGTCATCCTCGTGGTTGATACGTCTCTCGAAGCCGACGCGATTGTCGCGCGACCGGACATCCGATCGTTTGCCGATCTGAAGGGCAAAACGGTGACCTATCAATACAAGGAAGCGTCCCACTTCCTGCTGCTGGCGCTTTGTGAAAAGTACGGCGTGGACCCGGACGAGATCGACCTGCGTCCCACTACCGCGAAAGGTGCGACGGATCAATTCATTGCCGATCCGACCATCGCCGCCGCATCCAGTTATGACCCGCATCTGGCGTTGGCGCAAGCGCAGGTCGAAGGCGCGCACCGTGTTGCCAGCGGCGCGGATGTGCCGGGCGCGATCGTAGACATCCTGACCGTTCGCAGTGACTATTTGGAATCAAACCCGCAACAGATCGCCCACTTTTTCAAAGGCTGGTTCCAGGCGGTCGACATTCTCAACAACCGCCATCATCCGGATCACGAGAAGGCGGTCGCTGTCGCATGCAGGAAATTCTTTGAGGTATACGCGCCGAAGCCGGACGGCTCGAAATACACACCTGCGGATTTCTACGCCATGACATCCGGCATGAAGTTTGGAACCAGGCCGCAGAACCTCGAGTTTTTCCGAGTGGATCAGAACGGGCAAAGCGAATTCCGGCGAAAGTTTGTGCACGCGCAAGAACGATGGAAGCGGGCAGGGCAAATGGGCGAGCCCACCCAGGCGGCGGAAGGCGACGGTTCACAGATTCTGTTTGATGTGTTTGAATCGGCGGAGAAGAATGCGAACTAGCCGGGAGTGGTCACACAAACCATGTCGGATTCGGACGAAGCCAATTTCATCCAACGTGCCCAGAACGGCGATGCCGGCGCGCTCGGCCAATTGCTGGAAACGCATCGCGATCGGCTGGTCCGCATGATTCGCTTTCGCATGGATCGCCGACTGCTTGGTCGGATCGAACCGGACGACGTCGTCCAGGAAACCTATGTGGTGGTGACGTCCAGGATTCACGATTACACAGGCGACAACGCCGCCGTACCATTTTTTGTATGGCTGCGTTTTCTCACGCTGCAAAAACTGGCGGAACTGCATCGTCGGCACTTGAACGTGAAAGCGAGGGACGCCGGGCGCGACGTGCCGTTGCGAAATAGTCCGCTCTCGCAAACCTCATCCGCGGTGATGGCGGCGGAACTGGCGGCCAACCAGACCTCACCAAGTCAGGCCGCCGTGCGCGCCGAGTTGCAGACCCGACTTCACAAAGCCCTCGAAGAGATGGAACCGATGGACCGTGAAGTGATCGCGCTGCGCAACTTCGAACAACTGTCCAACACCGAATGCGCCAGCGTCCTGAACATCGCCGCCTCAGCCGCCAGCAACCGCTACATTCGCGCCTTGAAACGATTGAAGGTGATCATTGAAGCGGAGCAGCCGTTCTAGTCGTTGTCGGACACACGTGCGGTGGCTGGGGGCAAAAAAGGCTTGGCAACATGCCCCAGTTGCATGACTTGATGGATAAATGGCTGTGGCACGCCGAGCCTTTGCCACAGGCTCCCATCGTGCGTTTTCAGATCAAGCTTGACCACGCAACACACACTCGTATTTTGTTCGGCATTGTGGTATAATGCCTCAATCCCGCGCTCTGGGTGCGGACATCTCGTTCAAGTTGGAGGTCGACGGACCATGTTCACCGGTCAGAGCCTATCGATAAATCAGCATCGCGCCGACATTCATCAGTGTGTTTTGTCCTTTGATCCCCGTTTTCGGCGCGTGAACGATGTGGGGATATTCCACCCTGACGTCAGGGGACTTTTTACTACAAGTTTCATAACTTGATTAAAATTATGGTTTTATAATCGTTTTCTTGTGTCAGGGGAGGGTGTGGCGGTGTCAGGGTGACATGTCAGGGTCGCCTGCGGGTACGATGAGCCGTCCTCTTCATCAATAAAGGATTCCGACCATGTTGAATCGCCTGCCGTTGACCGCTGTCGTGCTGTGTTCTGTTTTCGGTGTCGTACTCGTTGCTTCGCCTACATTGGCGGGACAGACGAAACTGACTTCCATCTTCAACGGCAAAGACCTGACCGGCTGGAAGGCGCCGAAGGACAACATCTGGTGGATTGCGAAGGACGGCATATTGACCTGCAAGAGCGGGCCGAAGAAGAAGGGGTCGATTCTGACGACCACGAAACAGTACGCGGACTTTGTTGTGCAACTGGATTTCCGGTTCGGTAAAGGCACGATCGATTCCGGCGTGTTCATGCGGAACAACCGCGAACAGATTCAGATCGGCATCTCGGGATCACTTAAGCGTGACATGACGGGGTCGCCTTACATTCCCGGCAAGGGTTATCCGGTGGAAGCCAAAGGCGTGAAGGAATTGTTGAAGGCGACGGACTGGAACACGATGCGGATCCAGGCAAAGGGCAAGACGTACACGGTCTGGCTCAACGGCCAACAAGTGATGACTTACACCTCAGCCAGCGCGATTGAGAAAGGGCCGATCGGGTTGCAACTGCACGGCAACCGGAACATGCACATCGATTTCAGGAATATCGCCGTGGCGGAGATGAATTGACGGGGCACGATCGGGTGAAAGTTAATCCTGCCAAGGGCCGTCCTTGCGTTTGGGCGGCGGCGGGGGCGTGACGCCACGGGCGATCATGACTTTCTTGATGGCGGCGACGGTTTCAAAGGACGGTTTGAAGTTGCCGGGCCGAAACCCTTGGGCGATCGAAAGCGGCGTGCGACCATGTTTGCTCTTGCGCGCCCAGATTTTGATGTCGGCACCGTGGTCAGCGAGCAGATGCACGACACGGGGCAGACTTTTGTAGGCGGCGCCGTGCATGGCGGTTTCCCCGCTGTGGTCGACGGCGTTGGCGTCCGCGCCGTGCTTGAGAAGAAAGGTCACGGCGGCAAGGTGCTCGTCCTTGGTGCCGGGGCCGTCGCCTTCGGGGCCTTCGTCCATGCCGGCGGCCATCATCAGGGCGGTGCGGCCCCTGGAATCCCGGAGTTTGGGGACCGCGCCGAGTTCGAGCAGGGTTTTCATCAACGCTACGTCGGCTGTGCTCGCCGCACAAAGGAAGGGCGTGATGCCTTTGACCGAAATCTTGCGCCGGCCGCCGCCGTTCGACGCCTTGCGTTCGTCGATGCGAGCGCCGTGCTTGACCAGCGCACGGACGAACTCAAGGCTGGTCAGTTTGCCGGACCCGCGTGGCGGGGGCGTGCCGGATTCGTTGTCGCCGATCTCGGGTTTGCGAATCCACGACATAGCGTGCAACGGTGCGAATCCCGTGCGGGCGTCATTCGGATCGGCACCGGCTTCCAGAAGGATGACGGCCAGTTCAAAGTGGCCGTTTTCCATCGCCAGCAGCAACGGCGAGGTGTGGCGGACGGGTTTGTTGCGTCCGCCGGTTGCCTGCGACATGGCCTGGTTGACGTCGACGCCGGCTTTGATCAACTGTTGTGTGACCGCGATGCGACCGTTCCGCGCTGCGAAGCACAATGGCGTGAACCCGGATTTCAGCGGTGTCTTGAAATCCGCGCCCGATTGGATGAGCGTATCGACCACGTCGGCGTGGCCTTCGGCAGCGGCCCACATCAGGGCGCTTTGGCCTTGTTTCTCCCGGGCGTCGATTTTGGCGCCCTTGGCGAGCAGAGCCTTGACGATCGGCAGTCTGCCGGTGCGGGCGGCGGTCATGAGCACGGTTTCGCCGCCGCGCAGGGTGGCGTTGGCGTCGGCGCCGTGTTCTAGCAGGAGTTGCACGAGTCGGCTGTTGCCGTTGGCGCAGGCGAGTGAGAGTGCGCCGACGCCGTATCGATTCGTCGCCGACACATCGGCACCGGCGGCGATCAGTTGCTCGGCCATCGCTTCCTGTTCGTGGTACACGGCCCAGAGCAGGGCGGTCATGCCGTCGGCTTGCTTGGCGTTAGGGTCGTGCTTCTGTGCGAGCAGACGTTTGACTGACTGGAGGTTTTGATGCTCCGCCGCGTCGGCAATCGAAGAACGGTGGTTAGCCGAGTCATCCGCCACGACAATCGCCGCGGTCCACAGCAGAACGGCGAAGATCATCATCATCAAACTATAACGCGCGTGACGCATAGGCAGAATTCAAGGATGCAATGCGATTTACATGGGCGCCAACTCGAACAGCGCTTTGGCTTTGCCGGTCGAGTCGGCGAAACGATCGAGGTCGACGCCGACCTTGTCCAGCAGGGTCAGGTGAACATTGGCCAACGGCGTGACCTTCTTGTACTGGATATGCCGGCCGCCTTTCATGCCGGCGGCTGCACCGCCCGCGACGATCGTGGGCAGGTTGGTGTGATCGTGCTTGTTGGGATTGCCCATGCCGCTGCCGTAGAGGCACAGCGTGTTATCCAGCAGGGAGCCGTTGCCTTCGGGCGTGTCTTTCAGTTTCTTGAGGAAGCCGGCGAACAGCGACACATGAAACTGGTTGATCTTTGCCATCTTCGCGATCTTCTTCGGGTCATTGCCGTGATGCGACAGCGGATGGTGCGATTCGGAAACGCCAATTTCCGGGTAACTGCGGTTCGATGTCTCACGAGCCAGTTGGAAAGTGATGACGCGAGTGATGTCACCCTGCATGGCAAGCACTTGCAGGTCGAACATCAGGCGGGCGTGATCGGTGTAGGACGCAGGCACACCGAGCGGGCGTTCGAGGTCGGGCATCTGCCTGGCGTCGACATCGCCTTCGGCTTTCTGGATCCGCCGTTCAACCTCCCGCACGGCATTGAGGTATTGATCAAGGCGTTGCTGATCGTGGGCGCTGACTTCGTTCTTAAGCTTGCGAATCTCATCGGTCATCGAATCCAACAAACTGGCTCGCTTGCGCAGGGCCGCACGACGTTGCTTGGCCGTGCCGCCTTCGCCGAACATGTTTTCGAACACGATGCGCGGATGCGCTTCGGACGGCAGCGGCGTGGTTGGCGAGGACCAGGACAGGTTGTTCTGGTAGACGCACGCGTAGCCGTTGTCGCACTGGCCGACGACGTGCATCAGATCCATCGACAGTTCCATCGACGGCAACTGCGTGGATTGGCCGATCCGTTGGGCGGCGATCTGGTCCGCGGTCGTACCCAGGCGATAGTCGGTGCTCTCGGTCTGTTTGGCGCGGGCGCAACTCAAAAACGCCGAGTTGGAAGTCGCGTGCGAACCGGGGTAAGCATTGGCCAATTCCAGGTTGCTGATGATGTTGACCTGATCTCGCACCGGTGCGAGCGACTCAAGGATGAACGGCAACTGATCCAGTTTATCGCCCTTGGGAATCCATCGGCTGTGGTCGCAGCCCATCGGCATGAACACGTAACTGAGCCGCTTTACCTGACCGGTGGGCACGCGCGTGGCGGCGATCCCGGCCGGCGTCATCGCGTCGAGCAAGGGCAGCGCGACGGCCGCGCCCACGCCGCGCAACATGGACCGACGCGAGATCGATTTCCGGGTGATGATGTTCATTTGGCAATCCTCATCTGGAACGGCTTGCTGTTGACAATCCCCAGCACAACGGTGGAAAAACGATATTGTTGACCTTGAACTTTCACTCGGGCCTGTCGGACGATGCGGCGAACGGCGGGGCCGTCATAGGATTCAAGGCCGCGCCCTAAAGCGAACGTCAAGAGCTTTTCAGTCATTGCCTTGGCGAAGATTTCAGGTCGCTTGAGTATAGCCGACTCCAGCCCAGCAACGCCGGTAAATGTGCTGCCGTCGGGCAGTCCGCCGGTCGCATCGACTGGATGGTTGCCGTCTCTTTCACGCCATCGGCCGACCGCGTCATAGTTCTCCAGCGAGAAGCCGATCGGGTCCATCAAGTTGTGACAACTGGCGCACCGCGGGTTGGCGCGGTGTTCCAACAGTCGCTGGCGGACGCTGGCGGTTTGGTTCACTTTGTTCTCGTCGAGCGAAGGCACATCGTCCGGCGGCGGCGGGGCCGGCGATGCGAGAATGTTTTCGAGAATCCAGTTGCCTCGGATTACCGGTGACGTCCGCGTCGCGTAGGAAGTGACCGTCAGAATGCTTCCATGGCGAAACAGTCCACCGCGTTTCGAGTTGTTGTCCAGCACGACATGTCGGAACCGGCTGCCGTGAACATGGGGAATCTCGTAGTGTTTGGCGAGGCGTTCGTTCAGGTAGGTGTGATTCGCTTTGAGTAGACTCAGCATGCTTTGATCGTTGCGGATCATTTCAAGGAAATGCAGTTCCGTTTCCCGGCGCATGGCACGACGCAGGTTTTCATCGAAGTCTGGGAACAGTCGGCCGTCCGGTGTGATGGAATCGAGATTTCGCAAGTGCAACCACTGGCCGGCGAAGTTGGTGGCAAGCGACTCGGCTTTGGGATCAGCGAGCATGCGCAGAACCTGCGACGTCAGCGTTTTCGGATCTCGCAACGTGCCGCGCTCAGCCGCCTCGAGCAGTTGGTCGTCTGGGATCGAACTCCAAATGAAGAACGACAAACGCGAGGCGAGTTCGTAGTCGCTGATCGCGTAGGATTGGCCAGGCTTCGCGTCAGATGGATCACGTTCGATCTTCAGGATGAAATGCGGGCTGGTCAGGACGGCGCTCAACGCCGATTCGATGCCGGCCTCGAAACTGTGCTGGGTGTGCGCTTCCTGAAAAAACTTCATGGGGCGGGCGAAGTCGGCGTCCGTGATGGGTCTTCGATAAGCGCGACGCATCAGGTGCGCCATAATCTTGTGTGCGGCGGCATCAGCTTTGTCCGGTTCAGTCGGTCGTGCGATGAAGACGGCGCGTCGGCTGGGTGTTTGCCGTTTTGGTTTGGCGCTCTTGTCGCCGAACGGCCCGACGATCGACACCTGATACACAGCCGGTGACAACCGTGGATGGCGATGCACATTGAAGTGCACGTTGAGTGGCTGGCGTTTGGTTTCCTCCAGCGATGCGCCGTTTTGAATGAAGGTCACGCCGACCTCGCGCGGTCCGGCTTTCACGTTGATCCGCGCATTGAGTTTGGTGTCATCAAAGTGGTTCGCCACCTTCTTCTTCGGCCGCACGATGGTGAAGCCGGCCATACGCCGTTTGTCGATGAGCACTTCAACCTGATGCGAACCGCGCAGACCTTCGACTTCTTCGTTGCGGTCGCGCATCAGACGAATTTGAATTTCATATTCGCCGTCAGCGGGAAATGTGTGTTTGATCAATGCGCCGCCGCGCGTGCCAAGCGGCAAGCCCGGCACGTGTTGTTCCTGCGTCACGTCAGGCTTGATGCGATAGGTTTTGCCGTCGGGTTGCGATGGTGTTGTGCCGACGGCGAGGCGACTGATCTTTTCCGCCGCCTGCACGTATCGCGTGAGCAGCGCGGGCGACAGGTCGCCGGTGGACAGGTGGTCAAAACCATGGCTGGATTCATCCGGCGGCAGGAGCGACGACGCATCGACTTCCAGCGCGAGCAGGTCACGGATCGCGTTCTGATACTCGGTTCGATTCAGTCGACGGAACGCCTCCACGCGCCCGGGATTCGGCCGCGACTCAGCGATCTGATCCAACGCCGCCGCCAATTGCTGTTCGAGCGTGCGGTATTGCTTCTCCGTCGGCCTTGCCTTGCCGACCGGCGGCATCTGACGGGCATGGATCTTTCGATACACCCTTTCCCACACCGGCGCGTGATTGGCCACGCTTTGGCCGAGCAGGCCTTCGAGATTGAGATTGCCCTTGTTCGCATCCGCGTCATGACAATGCGTGCAGTGTTCCTTGATCAGTTTGACCGCATCGACCAGTTTGGGCGGGGCTTGCTCGCGATGATCTTCCTTGGGCGCGGCGTTAGTGACATGCTCACAAAACAGCAGCACGCACAGGGGGAAAAGCAGGAGCAAATTGCGGACGATGGGGCCGTTCATGGGGGAGGAATCCAGTCGGGCAGGCGGCCGATTCCGGGCGGCTTTTGTGCTTATTATAAGGATGGCATGCCTAGACGCACACAATCGGCCGCGGATGCCTGATTTGGCCTCTTTCGACCCGCCCGGCCACGATCGGCTCTGCGCAACGATCAAAGAAACCCTTGACTGACCGGCATGAAATCACGACAATCGACATTTGGTATCTTTGGTTGTCCCCTCTCTTGTCGGGGATTGGGGTGAATGTGAGAGCGGAGTGTCTATTCAAGGGCACTACTGTGGGCGAGCATCAGTGCTTCGTGTGATTCGAAATCTGCTGCACTGGATATGTGGGCTTTTCAAGCGTCAGGAGAATCCACCACAACCATCTTGCGCGCTCGTGCCGGTCAAATCGCATCATGGCACACTTGCCCGTCGAACCCGATTCAAGGACGTCGAGTTCCTCGAATACCGTTTGCTCCTTGCGTCGGACTTCTTCTTCGACCGCACGGCGTTTCTCAATGATGGACGTGTGGTACAGGTCACGGACATTGACTTCGACGGTCAGGCCAATGGAGCCGATCTGACTGGTGTCGACTTCCAGGGCTTGACGTTGCTTGCTGAAGACCCCGTGGCTGGCGGCGATCCAATCGCAACGGATGAAACGACCGATTTTGACATTGATGCCACATCCAGTCCCATCTTTGTTTCGCTAGAGAACGGGCTGGAAGACGATGACGCCATGGTGTTCAGCTTTGCGGATCCGGTGCAGGCGTTTGGTGTGGATGTGTTGTTGGGTTTGTTCTTCGATTCCCACAATGGAAGAGCCATTCAGGAAACAGATCTTGAAATTGACGTTGTCGGCCCGAACGTGTCGAACACTATTTTCGTTCAGGCCGATGTGACGTCCACGTCGCAGTTCCTTGGCATCGTGTCGGACAACGCGGATATCACATCAGTCACGATTCGCGAGACGGAGACGATCACTGACTTTGATGAAGACGAATTTCCCGGCGGACCGCCCGATCCGGATCCGGTGCGCGTAGGTTATGACAGCGTGGTGTTTACGCCGCCGCCGAGTTTCCCCGCCACGATTGA
>JANQKH010000103.1 GCA_028281215.1 Phycisphaeraceae bacterium
GACTTCGCTTCGCTTCGAGCTTTCCGACGAGTCGCTTTCGCGAGAGGGATGTCCCGCCGGCAGCGAGCTCAGTAGGCGCTGGGTGCGGCGAAGGGGTCACCCGCGCGGCCGACGCTCTTGCCCAAGCAGCCGCATCATGCGCCGCGCGCTAAGCGGGTCATTTTCATCTGGATGCAGGGCGGGCCGTCACAGGTGGATTCTTTTGATCCGAAGCCGGACCTTTACAAACATCACGGCAAGTCGCTCGACTTTTACAACTCGCGCCGCCGCAAGGTGCAGAAAGAGCGCGTGATGCAGCCGCTGTGGAAGTTCAAGCAATACGGTCAATGTGGTCAGGCGGTCAGCGAATTGTTCCCGCACATCGCCCAGCACGTTGACGATCTTTGCTTCATCAAGAGCATGCACACCGAAGGCGTGGCGCATGGGCCGGCTTCATTGTTCCTGCACACGGGCGCGACGAATCTGATTCGCCCATCGATCGGCGCGTGGGTCGGCTACGGGCTCGGCACAGAAAACCAGAACGTCCCGGCGTTTGTCACGCTTAATCCACCGCCGACCAAGGGCGGCCCGCGCAACTATGGCAACGCGTTTTTGCCGACGATTTATCAGGGCACGGACATCGGCCGCGCCGGTGCGCCGACGTCCGCTGCGAAATTCAATTTCATCAGTAACGATTCGATCGCATTGAAACACCAGCGCGAGCAGTTTAACTTTTTGCAACAGTTGAACCGCGAGCAGGCGCGACGCCACAGCGGCAGCACGGCCGGCACAACCAAAGCAGATGACGAACTCGAAGCGACGATCGACAGCTACGAACTCGCCTTCCGCATGCAGATGCACGCGCCGCAGATGATCGACATCAAAAGCGAACCACAGCACGTGCTCGACCTGTACGGCATCGGCAACAAAGCCACCGATGACTTCGGCCGACAATGTCTCATTGCCCGCCGTCTTGCCGAGTCCGGCGTGCGCTTTGTGCAGATCAACTACGCCGACAATGGCTCCAACCCGCGCTGGGACCAGCACGGCAACATGCCCAAACACATGGACCATGCCCGCGCGACCGACCAGCCTGTCGCCGGCCTGCTCGCCGATCTCAAACAGCGCGGCCTGCTCGAAGACACCCTCGTCTGGTGGGGCGGTGAATTCGGCCGAACACCTTTCTCGCAAGGCAAGGACGGCCGCGACCACAACCCCGACGGCTTCACCGTCTTTCTCGCCGGCGGCGGCGTGAAAAAAGGCTTCAGCTACGGGAAATCCGACGAATGGGGCCACCACGCCGCGGTTAACAAAGTCCACATGCACGACCTCCACGCCACCATCCTTCACCTGATGGGCATCGACCACGAACGCCTGACCTACCGCTACGCCGGCCGTGACTTCCGACTCACCGACGTCTACGGCGAAGTGGTCAAAGATATCATGGCGTGAACCGCGGCGATCGTTATTCCACCAAGATTTGATCAAAAGACGGCCCGCACATGAAACGGTTCGCCATTGTTGCCATTGTGGTTTTGCTGGGATTGGGGACCGCCATCGGCCTCTTCCTGTGGTCGCAATCGCGCGCTGAATACAACCAACGCGATGCGACGTTTCGTGAGGCGTTCATCGAGAAGATGGTGTATTCGCTTGAGACCTACTACTTCTTGAATCAAGAATTGCCTGCGGATTGGCAGTCGTTTCGTGAATCCGGTGTGTTCTCCTATACGCCGGAAATTATGAATGCCGTCATTGAATTCGGTTACAACGACTCGGAAGGCGATCACCCTTCGATCGATTTCGATCGGGCGATGTATCAGGAAGCGATTGTTATTGCCCGCCGGAGAGAGAACCAGTGGAAAGAAGAATTGACCACTGATCGCCAGCGCTGGTTGGACCAGGCGGGTGATCTGCGCGCCCAGTTATCCATTTTTCTCGATCCCAAAGCCAGGACGATTGCGTTGACGCCGTACCTCGAAGCCCTGCGCGACGAACACGGCGTGCCGGAATCGATGCTCGAAGATTTGATCGCCGCGAGCACGGCATTGGTGAATGCAGAACACTATCGCAACAATCCCGAATTGGCGATCGATGACCCGAGGTTTATCCCCATCACCAAACAACGCGCGGAAGCGGAGTATGCATCGTCGCGTGAGCAGATTCTGAAGTTGATCGATCAGATTGTGGAGAAGGTGGAGTCCAATACGGACAAGCCGGTGGGTGTACCCGACGATTGATTATCCTTTGTTCCTTCCCGCCGATGCGTGTTTGTTCACGCCAGTGCAAGCAGATCATCGATTGGGGTGACGGAGCTGGAATCCCCATCGTCCTCTTCATCGGCCCAATAGATCGCCGCCAACTGATTCACGTTGAGTTGATCCTGCGAAGCTGATTGTGGCGGCGACCCCGGTTCATCCAACCGCGTGCCGAAGTTGGTGCGGAATCGGAACAATTCGGCCGCATCGACGTCGTTGTCGCCGTCCCAATCGAAGCGTTCGTCGTAGGCGGGATGAGCGCCGCCTGTGTTGAACGCTTGCCGGAAGCGGAACAGGTCGGCGGCGTCCACGTCACGGTCGCCGTCTTCGTCGCCGTAGTAACGGAACAAATCGATACTCCAATCGATACCGTCATTCAACGCGTTCGATCCCACGTCGATGACATCCTGCGCCAAAAGCGTCGCGCGGTAATTCCCGTCCGGCAGTGATCCGCCGGTGAGATCGGGGAACGACCAGTGCAGTGTCTGTGACGCGGCCTCATAACTTGATGCGATCTGCGCGCTATCGACAAACTGGCCGGTGTCCAGGTTCTGTAACTGCAGGCTGCCGGTCACCTGCACGTCTTCACTGAACTGCGCGGTCAGTTCGGTAACGATCGTTCGATGCGATTGATCCTGATTAACCTGCGACGTCTGCACTTGCGGGGCGATGGTGTCGACGAGGCTGAACAAACCGTCGGCATACTGTTGCCGACGATGCAATCCGTCGGTGATCTCGGCAAAGATGCGATACGTACCGGGGATGCCCGATTCGGTGTTCACCTGTCCGGCCCACGATTGCACATTGTTGCCGGTAGCGGCCAGGTCAATCGTGTCGATCAACTGTTCATTGCCGTCGAGCGGATCGCCGTTCGGGTCGAGGTAGATCATCGCCTGGGCGTCGCTGTCGCGGTCCTGGTAACTGAAGCTAAGATCGATGAACTCGCCGCGTTCGATGTCGCCGGCTTGGTTCACGTTCAGGTCGCGCAGGTTTGCCCATTGATCGCCGATCGGGTTGGTCGCGACGCGAGCGCCGTTGCCGCCGTGACCGTTCGCCACGCCCGCAGCCGGTTTCGTAAGCCCGACGATGTTGCTGAACGCATACCCGATGGTGTTCCGTGGTCCCTGGCTGCCGTTGTACCAGTCGGTCGGCACGGAATG
>JANQKH010000113.1 GCA_028281215.1 Phycisphaeraceae bacterium
GAACGCCCAAAGTCAACGCCAGGGGCGGTCGCGATCATTGGGGCAACATCGCCCCGCTGCTGCTCTACGGCGGCGGCCTGACCATGGGGCAGGTGATCGGCGAATCGACCCGCGACGCCGGCGAGCCCCACACCACGCCCTACAGTTCATCCAACCTGATGGCGACCATCATGCACACACTACTCGACATCGGCGAACTGCGGCTCCAGACCGGCCTGCCCAACGACCTGCTGCGGCACATCACCTCCGCCAAGCCGATCCCCAATCTGCTGTAACCGGCGGACTCCATCGATTTTAAACCCTTTTTTTAAACATGTTTACGTCACTTCGCCGGAAGCGGTAGAGTCCGTCCACCTGTTCACCGCCTTGCCCGATTGGTTCTGCATGAACCCCACGGTATAATCCCCCGCCCTAAATGGGGCCACCGGCGCGAAAATGTGTACCCCGCCGCCCTCGTCATCAGCACGGAGTCCTGACGTGGCCAAGAAAAAGACGACCAAGAAGAAAACCGCCAAGAAGGCTTCCAAGTCCAAGAAAAAGGTCAGCAAGTCGGGCGGTACCAAGAAAAAAGCGGCCAAGAAGTCGTCTGCGGTGAAAAAATCGACGGGCAAGAAGAAAACCGCGAAGAAAGCCGGCAAGAAAGCGCCAGCCAAGAAGAAAGCGTCCACGTCCAAATCCACAAGCAAAAAGACGACGAAAAAGAAAGCCGCCGCCAAATCCACGCGCCAAGTGAACGGCAAAAAGAAAGCGCCAAGTAAGAAGCGCAACACCGTCCGCTACGCCAAGCCGCCCGCGACCGCGTTGGCCGTCGCCCCCGAAGAGAAGGCTGCGCCCCTCAGTAAAACCGCGCTCAAGAAGGCGGACTCCGGGCTGTCACGCAAAGACAAGGAACTGCTCCGCCAGGCGCTACTTGAAAAGCGGCAGGAAATCCTCGGCGACATCGAATCGCTGCGCGATGGCGCACTGGGCGACGACGGCGATATCTCTCACATGCCCCTGCACATGGCCGATGCCGGCTCCGATCAATACGAGCAGGAGGCCAACCTCGGCCTGATGGAGTCCGAGCGCAAAACCCTTCAGGAAATCTACGAAGCCCTGAAGCGGCTGGCCGACGGCACCTACGGCGTCTGTCTCGAAACCGGCAAACCGATCGGCATGGCGCGACTCGAGTACAAGCCGTGGGCTAAATATTGCATTGAAGTCGCCGCCCAGAAAGAACAACAGCGACGCTACTGAACCATTCGGTAAGCAATGACCGAACAGGAAAAGACTCCCATTCAACGCGCCGGTCGGCATCGTCCCGCCGTCGCGTTGTTTGTTTTGATCACATTGGTCGCGCTCAGTGCTGACCTGCTGAGCAAGCACTTGGCGTTCAAGTACGTCGCCGTCTCCGAAATCAAACTGTCGCGTGATCCGGACAACGGCACAACGGTGGTAAACGTGCGGGACGAGGAGACCGGTGGATGGACCGTCTCCCCACAATTGCGCGAAGGCACGCCCGCCAGCGCACGGGTACTGGTCGAACAAGCCGAGTTCGGCCGCATCGTGATACCCAAGGTGTTCGCACTCAAACTCACGATCAATACCGGCGCGGTGTTCGGCATCGGCAAAGGCGCGCAGTGGTTTTTCATCGTGGTGAGTCTGGTCGCCGTGCTCTTTATCAGCATCGTGTTCGCGCGCAGTCCGCGCGATCAACGTTGGTTGCACATCTGTCTGGCGCTCATTCTCGCCGGTGCGATCGGCAACCTCTACGACCGTATGCTCTACAACGGCGTACGGGACATGTGCTTCCTCTTTCCCGGCGTCGATCTACCCTTCGGCCTCAGTTGGCCCGGCGGAACAACGAGCCTCTACCCGTGGATATTCAACGTCGCCGACGCCGCGCTGGTCGTCGGCGTGCTGATCCTTCTGGTGACCGTCTGGCGCAAAGACGTCAAAGCCGCGAGGGCGAAAAAAGCGGCGAAGCAAAACAAGTCATGATGCGCCTGCTGAATTAGCCCAAGGCTTCGTCCGGGGACGATTAATCGCTATCCGTGACAAACTTGCCTATCGCGCATCCTCCGGCGGACCTGGGGCTAAAGTGCTTTTGATTCGATGGTCGACCTAACCGTGCACGACGAGCAGTTCCCGGCTTGCCGCAACCAGTCGGTCGATCAATCCCTGGTTCAGCGCACCGTCCCCACCCCGTTCGGGATGCCATTGCACGCCGGCATAGAACATTCGATCGGGATCGTCCACCGCTTCGATCACACCATCCGGCGCGGTCGCGACGGTGCGCAAGTGGCCGCTGGACGCCATTGCCTGCTGGTGGTGTGACACGACTTTTTCGTCATCCCCCTCGCGGCCGGCGCCGAGGCAGGAATCGGTGACGGACCACACAATGGCATGCTTCGTGTTCGCCTTGTGCATCGCATGGGTGTCGTGCGTGTCGGGCAGGTATTGATTCAGCCGACCGCCGGCGTCCAGGGTCATCAACTGCATGCCGAGACAGACGCCCAGCAGCGTTTTGTCCGGCGACTGCCGCGCTGCGCGAATCACCGCCAACTCAAATGCCTGTCTCATCGGGTCCATCCGCCGTGCGTTAGGATGCATTGATTCACCAAACGGTTCGGTGTCCGGATCGACACCGCCGGTGAGGATGAAGCCATGACACAGCGCGAGGTAATCGTCCACCCGATCCAGTTGATGCGGCAGGAGAATGGGCACGCCGCCGGCGCGGTCGACCGCCGTGCCATACGCCGCGGCGCATTCATAGGTGCCGCTGTCGGAGGTGTTGTCCTTGTTATCGACGGTGATGCCGATGATGGGTCGCGTCATAGTCTTTCGGTCGGCCGGTTGCGTGTTTACGGTTGAATGATTGCCAAAGGCTTGAGCGGTGGGTCATCCCAGTTTCCAGACATGGATCAAACCTGCAATGTCCGCAGCCGCGATCCATTGCTGATCCAGCGACAGCGCGACACTGTACATCCAGTCCTTGAACTGGCCGCCGCGCGCCTTGCCCAGCGCGAGCACTTCCTTGCCGGACGCAACGTTGATCACACGCACGGTTGTATCGCGACCGGCGGTCAGCAGGTGTTTTCCGTCGGCCGAGAAAGTCAGGTCGCACACACCATATTTGTGCCCGCTGACAGTTTTGAGCAGTTTGCCGGTCTTCGGATCGATCAGGTGTACTTTGCCGGTGTCAGTCTCACCACCCTGGCCGACGGCGAGCAGCGTGCCTTCGGGGTTGAACTGCGAGCAAACAAAACCACGTTTGACAAACTTACCCCACGTTTGTGCGTAGCCGTACGAGTTATCGCGCGCCTTGACCTTTGGGAACTGCACCTTAAGCACGTCGATGGTTTCCTTGCCGGTCGCGACGTCGTAAAAGCGAGCCTGCGCCGGCGGGCGATCAAACGAACCACGCGTGGCTGAGTATTCACCGACGAACGCCGTCTGCCCGTCGGCGGTGAGCGCGGCCGTGCTGATCCATGTGAGTTCGTGGCCCTTCCATGATGTGATGGGCTTCTTTGTCGCGATTTCCCACACCTTGACGTTGGCGTCGTCGTCGCCTGTGATGAGTCGTTTTTCGTCGCGCGACAGGTCGAGCCCGTTGATCCAATCGCTGTGCCCGGCCAGACTTTCGCTTTGATCGAACGTGGGCAGTTTGACGCCCGGGGCATTGAGGATCGCGTCCTTGTCTTTGGCCCGTCGCGCCTTTTCCATGCGCGACCCGAGATCGAGCACGAGTTCACCTTCGCCGTTGGCCTTGACTGTCATATCCCAAAGTCGCACGGTTCGATCGAGGCTCGCCGAGATCAGCGTCTTGCCGTCGCCCGTAGCCCGCAAACGCGTGACGCCGCCGGTGTGTCCGAGCAATTGCACGGCAGGATCAACGGACGGCGCTTCGCGCTTGCGTTCTTTCGCTTGTTTTTTCTGTTCGTCGGTTGGTTTAGCAGGCAGATCCCAGATCACCAGATGCCCGCGACGATTGCCCGCCGCGATGCGGTTCGATGCACCGAGAAACACGACCGAGGTCGGCCAATCGTTATCAAACGACAGTTGCCAGTGCAGCGTGGGTTTCGATGGTTTGAATTCAGCCATGATTCGACTCATCATTGGAATGCGCGGCGGTTACTTTTTGTGTCGGTACACCCACATCCGATCGCTATTCCGTCCTTGAATCACCAGCGCGTTGTGTTTCGGATCGTAGTAGCCCATGTACATGCCGTACTTCGTCTGCGGGATGGGATCGCCCTTCGGCTCGATCATCGTCCACTTGTTGGTCGCCAATGAATAAGCCGCGAGTGTCAACTCTTTCCCGCGGCCGTTGGGTGCAAACGCCAGCAGAAACACATCCGCGTGGTCGTCGTAGGTGAAGACCGACCGCGCATCGTGACCGAAGATTCGCTCGTCGGTTACCGCTTTGGACCATTCGTTTTGCTTCACGTCATAAATGAATGTGTCGTGCTTGAGCACGGCAATCAGTTTGCCGTGGCGGGAACTGTACGCGACCTGCAACTCGGACATCGGCGATAACTTCTCCTTTGTCGCCAGTTGATCGATCGATTTGCCGCCATTGGGTTTCAGTTCCGTCCACTCATCCTTGACGGCATCAAAGAGCCACATCTCATACGCAGCGGGTGACACATTTTGCGCCGCGACGTACCAGATCGATTGACCCAAGTCTGGGATGTAGTGCATCGTGGCGCCCATCCCGCGAAGCTTGGCGCGTTGTTTGTCCGTCTTGTAATGAATCCACTTCTTATTCACGGGATCGAACATCCACATGGGTGTGAGGTTGGGGTCCATCGCCGCTTTGACTTCGTCGATCGATTGCCCGCTGTAATACGCCCATGTCGCCGGCTGCGCCGCGGCGACGGCGCCATGGGCCCACATCATGCGCTTGGCGCGGGGATCGTAGGTGAATCCGTCCCACGTGTGCGCCGGCATGATCGGCCCACCGTTTTTCGTGGTGATGTCGCCGTCCTTGAAGTGCACGTGCCTCTTCCACCAGACGCCGTATGCCTTGATCTGCTGCTTGTCTTTGTCACTCAATTCGGCGTTTGGGTTTTTCGCGAGCGTACGCGAGGTCAAAAAGTAGGCTTTTTTGTGCGGCGCGGGGTTTCCGCCGTCCGGCGCGTAGAGCATGTGCCATGTGTTGGAGCCGAGATGGTACTCCCATACGTCGTTCATCCGGTGCGGCACCTGATGGTTCCCACCGGCGTACATCGCCGTTTCACGGTCGGCGGCGTAGGGCATCTTGTTGCAGTAATCGCGCTGCCCGGGCCCGCGTTTGTTGAAGCCGTACAGATCGAGGCCGCCGCATTTGACGTTGACGTTTGGCAGCAGGATGGATTCACCGCCGTCCAGTTGTTTGAGCGTGGTGATGATCGCGGGATCGTTCTTGTAGACGTCACCCAACATCGACGTTGACAAGCATGCCATCAATAATCCAATAGATGCCACAAACTTTTCGCGCATGATGCGTCACATTTCTTGCTTGATGAATCAGGCTGTCTTCCCCGCGGCGACCACCAATTCGCCGCACTCCGGACACGCGCCACTGGCATTGGCGCGAAGGTCATAACCACACCGCTTGCACGCTCCATACATGGTGCTGATCTTATGTTTGATCAGTTGTTCAAAGTCGGTTTCGTCCGTGAATGCTTTGAAGTAGTCCGAGTCACCGGTATCTTCCAATACGCCGCCTTCAATCAGCAACTTGATCAACCGAACAAGATCTGTTGCATTGTGGATGTTCATCGCCTTCAATTGATTGCCGGCCTCCGATCCATACCACAGAACAGCCAGATTGATCAATTCCCGGCAAAACACATCTGGTTGCGGTGCATTACCTTTGAAGACAGGTTCGTATCGTTTTTTTGATGCAATGATGATCGCTTCGAAAACAATATCAAACGCCTCGTACGAAGCCCTGCCTTCACTCACGATCTTATGCAAACGGATGATCATACCCGGCACGAGACCGCGACGGTTTCCAATATCAAATCGACACCCACACTCGCTGCAGGAGTGGTTGCGATCATTGTGAGCGCCATCAGTCTCATACAACATCACCGCGCATACCGGGCAGGTCAACATACTTCATTCCCTTAAGCCAGAATCGCTTTGACCGGCTTGGACCCAAACGGCGCGAGTGGGATCGGTCGTACGCCGTTGAAATTTTCCTCGGCGTAGTTGATGCCCAGCGCGTCGTAGCAGGTGGCGAAGAAGTCGCCTTCGGTGACTTCGTCTTCTTCGACTTCGATGCCGTCCTTGTCGGTCTTGCCATGCACGTAGCCGGCCTTAATGCCGCAACCGGCCAGCGCGGTGGACCAGGCTTTGACATAGTGATCGCGGCCGGAGCGGTTGTTGATGCGCGGCGTGCGACCGATCTCACCCATCCAGACGAAGTCG
>JANQKH010000133.1 GCA_028281215.1 Phycisphaeraceae bacterium
GAAGCAGTGCAACTGCTTGCCCGTGTGCTGCCGAACGACGCATGGTCGCACGATGCGCCGTTTCGCGTGGCCGAGTGGGTCAAGCAGGACGCCGCCGGCTTTAAGCAGGCGGAGAAGATTCTCGCCGATGCATTGAAAGCGAATCCGAACCGTTCCCATCAGGCCAAGATTCGGTACGCCTTGACGTTTTACGTCTACCGCGATCGGCTCAAGGACAACAACAAGGCGCGGCAGACGGCGTTCGATCTGATCACCAAGTCGCCGGTCAACAACTCATACACCTCCAACGCCATCGGTTGGTTGCTCGGCACGGCCCCGGATGACGCCACTTTTCAAAAAGATTTCAAAGCGGTGCTCAAAGCGAGCCTCGACCATCCGCAAGTTACTTACCTTCGCACGTATCTCCCCGGCTGGATCAAAAACGCCAAGCGGAACAAAGACCTGCGCACCCGCGTGGCCTGGGCGAAGGATGAGTACGACAAGTTTTACGATCATCCGGTCGCCAAAGCGTTTGCCGCGGCGTTCAGCAACAGCCGCAAGAGCGATACGATCAAGGCACGCGAGCAACTGCTTAAACCCGACAACCTGAAAAAGCTGTCAGACGTGCAGGCCAAGGCGTTGCTGTCGGCGCATGCGTACTGGTACCGTCATTACAGTTCCAGCAAACAGCGCAACAACTCGGTGCACTGGTATCAGTTGCTGGCTGCGCGCGACGCCAAGAATGCCGAAGTGGTGGACCGTTACCTCGAAGCCGCTTCGTACTATGCCACGGAAGAGCAGGCGGCCGAAGCGACACGGTTTGCCTTGAAACTGGAACCATCGCAAAACCCGGCGATGTGGTACCGCATTCTGTCCACCGCTTCGCGCGCCAAAGACAAGGCGCTGGTCAAGTCGGCGTTTGAATGGATCAAGAAGGGACAGGCCAAGGGCGAATTCAACGCCTACAACGCGCACGATATCGGTCAGCGCATCTTTGATGCTGGGCTTAAGGAAGAAGCGATGGCGTACTGGAAGCAGGGCGTCGACGCCGACCCACGCGGGCAGTACGGCCACTACTGCGCCGAACGGCTAGTGCGCAATCTGCCGGAAGAGCAGCGCGTCAAGGTGATCCAGTCGCTGGTCGATCGCGGCAACGATTACCACGGCGCGTATGCTTCGTGGTTGGCGCACGCGCATTTCAAAGCTGGCGACATGAGTAAATTCGAATCCGTTCTGCGCACCGCCAAGGCGCGACAGGCTGAGCGGCCGTTCCGGTCCTGGGGCATGGGCGAGTACCCGGCCTACGAATGGGTCGGCTCGGCAAGGTCGGGCAACAGCAAACTCAGTGATGCCGACAAGCGTAAAGTCTTCGCGATCGTGGCGGACCTCGGCCTCGGTCGCACCTCGGCCTCGGCGACGCTCGCGCTGCTCGAACATGACGCCGGCGATGACAGCCCGCCCGACTTCACACGCCTGATCGCCTACCAGACGGCCACCACGATGGCCGGCCGCGGACAGTACGATTGGGACACGGTCAAGCCTTACGCGCAATCCGCCCTTGCTCGAAAAGACTACTTCGCGGCCGCCACGTTGCTTACCGGGATGCTCAACAACATGACACAGGTCGACCAGGGCCGGCAGAAACAGGCGCGCGGCATGGTCGGTCAGTGCTACTCGCGTATGGGCGTGGTCGGCATGGCGATCGATGAAAACAGCCCGTATGCGCCGCTGCTTCAGGCCGCGCTCTACCTGCGCATCGGCGATCAGAAACTCGCGTTCGACACCTATGCCGCCAACCGCGCGCTGTTTGATGAGCATCGCGATGTGCTGCCGATCGAACTGGTGCTCTTCGTCGCCGAAAGTCACATGGTCGCCGGCGGCGATGACAACCATAACCGCACGGAAGACATCCTCCGCGGCTGGCTGGTCAAGCACGGCGAATCGCAGAACATCGAGGATGCCGCCAAAGCCAGCGTGCAACTGCTGCTGGCGAAAAATTACTTCAACGCCAAGCGGTACGAAGTCGCCCGCAACGAATTCCAGTCGATCATGAACCGTTTTCCCAAGACCACCGAAGCACTCGAAGCGGAGTTCGGCGTCGGTGAAACGTTCATGGCGCAGAAAATCTACGATCAGGCCGAGCAAATCTTTGAAAAACTGTCGAACAGTCGCGAGCGCGAAGTCGTCATTCGCGCTGAGTTTCTGCGCGGCGTGCTCGCCCACCGGCGCGGCGACCGTGATGAAGCGCGCGACATCTTCAAGAGCGTGCTCGAACGTGTGCCCGACATCAGTCTCGCCAACCTCACGCTGTTCAATCTCTCCGAAGTGTACGGCCAGGAACAGCGGTACATCGAACAACTCGAACTGTTGAACACGGTCGGTCGCCTCGGCCGTGCCAGCAAACGATGGCACACGCCTGGCGCCACGCTTTCCATCGTCGTGCAGGACAGTGACTTGGGTATCAGTCGAGGCCATACCAAGATTCCCGTCATCGTCACGTCGCTGCCCGGCGGCGATCAGGAACTGATCTACCTCCACTCCGGCGGCGCGGGCAAAGGCTTGTTCCGTGGCGACCTCGACACCACGCTCGGCGACGTCGAAAAGAACGACAAGGTGTTGCAACTGACCGGCAAGGATGTCATCCGCTGCGACTATCCCGATGAGTTCAAGGCGGAGTTCAAAAACATTCCGCTCGCCGACGCCGAGATTCGCATCGCCGCCGACGCCAAGTTCGACGTGGCCTCCAGCAAGATCGTCGACGAGAAGAAAGAGACGTTCAGTCAACGGTTGGTCAAGGAAGAAAACCCCGAAGAACAGGACCAACGTCAGTCGCAGAAGCGGCCGCAGAATCAGATCAAGCCGGGCAATCTGATTTACATGCGCGTCAAGGATGCGGACCGCGATTTATCCGACAAAGCTGACGAAATTGTGGTCAAACTCGTCGCGTCGAGCGGTGATCAGGTTCAGGTCAATCTCACCGAGACCGGCCCGCATACCGGCGTGTTTGAAGCGACGGCGAAGACCGGCGAACTGCCCGCCGGTGCGCTGGCCAGTGACAACGCCATCGACCGCAACCCGCTCATGGCGATCGACCGCGATCCGAAAACGTTCTGGCAAAGCGAACCGGACGGCGCGACGCCCAAGTGGCTCAGCGTTGACATGAAAGACCTCAAGGAAGTGTCGCAGGTCAGCATTGCCACGCCCGACCCGGCCAAAGGCGCGCCGGTGCGCGGTGTGTTGCAGGGCAGTCATGACGGCCGATTCTGGTTCCGCCTCGCCGCCCATCCCGCGGCGCCCAAGGCCGAAGCATTCGCACCGATTACCGGCGACGCCAAGGCCGCGCCCATGGTGCGACGCGTGTACCGGTCGCGCAGTTACAGCGACACCCTGACGTGGAAAGACATCGCCCGCGTCACCACGACGGTTGATTTGGAATCGTCAGAAGCAGTCGAGCAGTTGACCTTCGATCGCCCATCGGACGATTCACGTTCGGCGTACTACGTGGTCTGGCAGGGCCGATTCGTTCAACCCCGCGCCGGCGCGGTGCGGTTCAGCTTGACCGGCGGATACACCGGCGTCGCGGTTAACGGCGTGGTTGAGATGAACATCGCCAAGGGGCAGCAGACGGTTGACGTCTGGCTAGAACGCGGCGTGCACGACGTGACCTTCGTGTCGGTCAACACGCCGAACGGCAAAACGTCACAGGTCACCCGCGCGAGAGAGAACATTAACGCCGAGCAGGTCAAACTCGCGCCATTTCACAAGATCGATTACGACGTGAATCAGCCGGAGATCAAAGCCGCGCCGCCACGTGGCGAAGCGGTGGCACCCAAAGCGCAGATCGCCGAGGACGGCACGTGGAACTTCCAGTTCGGTTCGCATGCGATACGTTATGTGCGGTTCGTTGTGCACGAATACACTGGTGAAGCGGTGGCGATCAACCATGTCGAAGTGAAGGGCGAGTCCGGCGGCAAGCCGTTCATTCCCACCGAAGCTGATGTGCTCGCCCTGGCGTCCAACGATGAACTGGAAATCGCCGCCGGCGATACCGTCACGGCCAGCTACACCGATGAGTTCACGTTCAGCGCCGTCGCCGCCACTGGTGAAGCCGGCCGCAACCGCGTGCTGACCAAGGAACTTCAGGCGACGTACTACAACGGTAAGATCATGCCCATCGCCTACGACTTTGTCCGCAGCGGCGGTGGCGTCGGTACGATCCGTAAGGAACTGATGCGCGTCGATCCCGGCGACCGCATCATTATCGAAGTCACCGACTATGACCTCGATCAGACCAAGGAACGCGACACTATCGAAGTACTCGTGTCGCTCAATGACGGCGAGCCGATCAAACTGATCGCCACCGAAACCGGCGAATACACCGGCGTGTTCACCAAGGAAATCGACACCGCCGACGCGCTCGCGCCTGAGCCCGCCAAACCAGGCGATGCCAATGCCAAGCAACCTGCCAGCGCAGCGGACAACAAGGCGGACGTGAATTCCAACAACGGGGCCGAAGCCAAAGCGCCCGCCGAGCCTGAAAACCCGATCGTCAAAATCAAACCCGGCGATCGCATTTACATCCGATACGTCGATCGACAGAACACCTTCCCCGGCCACTCGGTCAAGCGAGAGGCGGTCGTCTACGCCAACGTGCCGACGGACGGTCTGGTCCGCGTGATTGAAACGCGACTGATTCGCCCGCCCGCTGAATCGAAGAACCAGAACGCACAGGTGGTATACCTCGACGCCGTCGAAGGCAAGGACGTCGCGAGTGTCGCCTTTGAAGTACCGCTGACCGTGGAAGTGATCGACCCCGATCGCGCCAAGGACAGCCGCAGCAGTATCGTGGTGGAGTTGGAAACGACTGATGGTGCGAAGGTGAAAGTCAACTGCGTGGTATCGCAAAGTTTTTCCAGCGGTGTATTGTCCGCAGCTTATCCCGACTCGCGCAACTGGGCGCTCGAAGAAGGCCGCTTCGTCGGTCAGGTTGTCATGCAATTGGGCAGCAAGGACAGCCCGTCGCTCGTGCCGCTGACCGATGACATTCCCAAAGGGCTTGTCGGCGGGCCCATTCTTGTTGAAAAAGAAAACGAAAGCGACGAGGAACCCGAAGTGCCGACCGGTGTCACCCGCGTGTTGAACCTGACCGGCAAGGATCGCGTCACCGCGCTCTATCGCGATGAACTGCGGCCGGACAAACAACCGACGGATCTTACGTCGCTGGCTCGCTTGATTTCCAACGGTCAACTGCTCATCACCGATCGTGATTACAACAAGCCGGTCGAGCAATTGCACGTCGGCGAGAAAATCTTCCTTGTGGTCACTGATGCCGACCTCGATGTCTCCGACGAGCGTGACAAGGCGACGATCACCGTGAAAACCGATCGCGGCGAAACCGAAACCGTGCAGATCGAGGAAACGCTCAGTCATTCGGGTATCTTTACCGGCTCACTGCCCCTCAAAGCCAGCGACAAACCCACCGCCGGCAACGCCCTCGCCGCCAACCCCGAAGTGGAAACGTTCTTCGGCGACACCATCACCGTCACTTATCTCGACAAGGCTGCCAGCACCGAGACCGGCGAACTGGAACTGACGGCTAACATTCCCGTCGTCATCGGCACCAACGGTCTGGTCAAGGCGTTCAGCAAAGTGTTCGGCGATGAGCAACTCGCTGTTGAAACACGCTTCACCATCGCCGAGAGTTACTTCGAACTGTTCAAAAGCCACAAGCGCCTTGAACGGGACGAACAGATGACGGCTGATCTCGAATCCGGCAAGCGCGTGTTGCGCGAAGTGATGGAGGACTATCCCGATCCGAAATACGTGCCGCGGATTCAATACCTGCTCGGTCAGTTCGCTCAGGAACTGCAAAGCTGGGACGAAGCGATCAATGCCTATTCGCTGATCGTGCGCAACCATCCGGACCACGCACTGGCGCCGGATGCGCAATACAAACTCGGGCAGGTGTATGAAGAGTCAGGCAACTTTGACGAAGCGGTCGAGGCGTACGTCACGCTTGCGGCCACGTATCCGAACAGCCCGTTGATTTCCAGCGTGATGATTCGCATCAGCGATTACTTTTTCAAGAATGAGCAGTTCATTGTTGCTGCCAACGTCGGCGAGAAGTTCATTGAGAAGTTCGACAGTCATCAGCACGCATCGAAGATGGCGTTCCGCATCGGCCAGTGTTACTACAAGGCCGAGCAGTTCGACAAGTCAGCTGAGGCATTCGACAAGTTCGTCAAGATTTTCCCCGACGATGAGTTGACTTCACTGGCGCTGTTCTGGTCGGGCGAAGCGTACCGCCAGCAGAACGACGTGCCGTTAGCGTTCCGGCGGTATAACCGCTGCCGCTGGGATTTCCCGGAAAGCGACGCTGCCAAATATGCCCGCGGCCGCCTCGCGCTGCCTGAGATGCTTCAGCAGTTCGAACGCGAAGCCAATCTGGATGACAACTAGTGGGACGGGCGTCTCGCCCGTCACTACGTTCAATCGTAAGGTGGGCATCGCCCATCCCAGGACATAAAAAGAAGGTGGGCAGGGCCCACCCGACAAGCAACACGAAACAACCCGAAGGCGATTTTGCCTTACGGTCGAGAAGCAATCACGGACCCACGCATGCATTACACATTCGTACTCGCTCAAACCACGTCGGCCGGCGCCGACGACAACGCCACGCTGAAGGATGCTAAGGCAGGCAAGGACGGCCCCGCCGGTAAAGACGGCAAAGACGGCAAGTCCGCAGCGCCCGCCAAAGATGCGCCAACCAAAGACGCTCCCACCAAAGACGCTGCCAAAACTGGGACGAAAGACGAAGCCGGGAAGGAAACCGCAACGAAGCAGGAGGACAACAAGGACGCCTGGTACAACCAGGGCGCGATGGGCAAGATGGTCGAAGGCGGGCTGTTCATGTGGCCGATTCTCTTGCTCGGCGTGCTGGCGACCGGCGTGATGATCGAACGTTACCGCAGTTTGAAAATGTTGCGCACGGACAACGAAGGCCTGCGCGAAGACGTTTACAACATGCTCCAACAGGACCGCGCTGAGGACGCGCTCAATCGCATCGACGATGACGAAGGCCCGATCCCCGCCATCCTCGGCGCCGGTATCCGAAAGTATGTTGTGTTGCGCCGGCTGAATCACGACTCCGGCCGCATTGAGGAACAGGTCGTCAAAGCGATGGACGACTACGCGGTGCATATCGTTGCCGCGCTCGAACGGCATCTACCCATCCTTGCCACCATCGCCAGCGTTGCGCCGATGATCGGCTTTCTCGGCACAGTCTCCGGCATGATCGAAGCGTTCACCGAAATGGAGGAACGCCTCGGCAAAGAGAACATCCTCAAACTCGCCGCCGGCGGCATCAAGGTCGCGCTGTTGACCACCGCGTTCGGCCTGATCATCGGTATCCCCGCTTTCATGGCGTACAACTATTTCACCGGCATCATCAACCGCTTTGTCCTCGACGTCGAGGAAACCGCCACCGACCTGATCGAAAAAGTCACTTTGCAAAACGCCATCGACGAAGGCACGCGCGAAGACGCCTGATCCCCGAAACTGCAAAGCATGAAAATCCGACGCCAATCCAAGTTGATGATCGAACCACCCACGCATGCGACGGGGGATATTGTGTTCAATCTGATCATCTTCTTCCTGGTGACGATTTCGATCCAGCCCGACACCGGTCGGCCTCAGGAAATCCCCAAGTCCGAACCGCAGGAACAACAGCAGCAACAGACCAAGCCGATCGAAGTCGTCATCGCACCATTCGCCGTGATCATGAACGGCGACCCGATGCCGCTCGATCTGTTTGAACCACGGCTGAAAGAGTTGATTGATCTGCGATACAACCAGCAGGCCGACGAGTCAGATGACTACCGCATTGTCACCGTGCTGACCAAGGACAAAAACACGCAATACCACACGTGGGTCGATGTGACAACCAAGATTCACGACGCCGGCGGGATTGTGGTGTTGCAATTGGAAGAGGAACAGGAGATTCGCGTCGAGTGAGAGTGTGTCAACGTTACAGAATTGAGCCACGATGAAGATTACCCGCCGACAAGTCAGTGCCGACGTCCCCGCGATGGCGATGGGGGATATCGCATTTCTGCTGGTAATCTTCTTCGTGGTGCTTGCGAAGGCCGAGGACGACAGCCATATCAAGTGGACGCCCGCCAGTGTGCCCAAAACCGAACAGTTGCAGATGACCGACGTGCGTGTGGTCATCGACACTGAGCACAAAGTGTTTCTCAACGGCCAACAGACCAGCCACGAACTGCTTGCGGGCCAGATCGAAATGCGTCTGCTGGGTCGGCCGGCAGGTGACCGTCGCGTCGCGCTCAAGGTACACCGCGAAGTGCCGGCGAATATGTTCGAGCCGGTCATCGAAGCGATCAGCGAGGCCGGTGGTGAACTCGAACACGTGCTTGAAGAGAAGAAAAAAGAGTAGCGTCAACCACGATTCACTCGAATGAGAACAACATGGCAGATTCCAAGAAACAACCATCCGAATCGCAGGGCGTGCTCGGCCAGATGAGCCGGCTGAAACACCATAGCAACGCCTCGGCCGACGAGCT
>JANQKH010000013.1 GCA_028281215.1 Phycisphaeraceae bacterium
GCGGCGCCCACCACGGCGCGGGGAATGACCGTCGGCTCAACGGCAAGGCCGGCTGCTTCAAAGACCGACCATTGATCGCCGACCGGCAATTCCGATCGCTTACGCTTGATGTCAATCGCGGCGTTGCGCACCGCGGCGAACACGTATGCCACCGGGTCGCCGGCCGGGTGCTTGTCCGTGCGAAACAATCGGACCACCGCGTCGTGCACGGCATCCTCGGCGCGGTCGGGATTCCGCGTGATAGACAGCGCCAAGGTATACAGACCTTGCCGATGATCCTGATAGATCGTTTCGAGCTGTTCTCGCACGAGGATCTTGTCTCCAGCGGAAGCCTTCGCCGCCCAAAGCGGTCCGTGTTTAACACGAGGGTCAGCCTACAGTTTATGCACGGCAGGAATGGAAACGTAGTGAACGTGCACGATTTTCACCGGCCGATTTAAGCGATTATCCGGACTTGCTCGTTGACAGATTCAGCACGAGCCCGTAACTTCCGTTGATCGAGATTCGAATTGGCGCCCGGGAGACGCCGGCGACCGTTGGTGGGACGCCCTGAATCTTTTCGTATTCCATCCTTTTGAAGATTTTGGCGCGGTTTGCATGGCAAAACCAGACTTCACGCTGTGGCCTGACATTCTCAAACACGTGCAGACGGCCTACCCGGACATCTGCCGCCAGTGGTTTGTCGATGAACTCGAACCCCAGTCGTTCGATTCCGGGCGGCTGGTCATCAACGTCAAGGTGCCGTTCAAAAAACCCTACCTGGAAAACCATTGTACCGAGCCCTTCACCGAAGCGGCGCAGGCGGTCACCGGCAAACTCGTCGCCGTGAAGTTTGCGGACACCGACGATGCCCAGGATCTCACGCCTGAGCTCGTCATGGAACACGTCGGCGACAACGGTGAAAGCCAGGTCGATCAATTGTTGCTGATCCCGGATTACTCGTTCGACAGTTTCGTGCGTGGACCGGAGAACCACTTCGCCTGGTCCGCCGCCGTCGCTGTCGCCAAGGAACCGGGCACGCATTACAACCCGCTGTTCATTCATGGCGGGGTCGGGCTCGGCAAAACGCACCTGCTTCAGGCGATCTGTCAGACCGTCGTGCAAAACCATGATGACATGAGCATTCGGTACATCACCTGCGAAATGTTCGTCAATGATTTTCTCGATTGCATTGAGCACGGTCGCATGCAGGAGTTTCGCAAACGGTACCGCAATCTCGATCTGCTGGTGATCGATGACATTCAGTTTCTGGAGATCGCCGACCGGACGCAGGAAGAGTTTTTTCATACGTTTAACGAACTGCATCAGTTGAAGCGGCAGATTGTCCTGTCCAGCGACCGTCCGCCGGAGGAGATTCCGAAACTGGAGGAACGGCTGGTCAGCCGATTCAAGATGGGGCTGGTCGCGGACATCTCCCGACCGTCGTTTGAGACACGCATCGCGATTGTCAGCGGCAAGGCGAAACTGCGCGGGCTCGACCTGCCGGATGACGTGGTCAAGTTGATCGCCGGCCGCATCGAAACCAACGCCCGCGAACTGGAAGGCGCGATCACCACGTTGCAGGGGCATGCGTCGCTGCACAACCGGCAGATCAACCTGCAACTGGCGATTGAAGTGCTAGGCGGACCGGCGCAGGACGGCCGTAGCAATCATGTGACGTTCCAGTCGATCATCGATGTGGTTTGCGATCATTACGACGTAACGCTGCGTGAACTTCAGTCCAAGAAGCGGACCAAGTCGATCGCTGAGCCGCGACAGGTTTCGATGTGGCTGATGCGCCGCCGCACACGGTACAGCTTGCAGGAAATCGGCGGCTACTTCGGCGGACGCGACCACACCACGGTCATGCATTCAATCAAAACCGTCGACGAACGCGCGGAACTGGAAGATGACTTCGCCCGCGAACTCGAAGCACTGGACAACCGCGTGCTCAACGGGGGGTGAGCATCCGACGAAAACTTCCGCTAAGGCCTTGAATCAATCCGGCGCTGCTTCCCACTTACTTTGTTCGGCCTCGGCGTCGGTGTAAAAGAATTTGGCGCGGTGGGCGGGTATGTTTTCAGCGCGTGAATCGCCGGGCTTGTAGTAGTACCGGCCGTTCACGTCCGCGACGTAGACCACACCCGCGGGGGGATTCGTTTTCCAACTGAATGACGGCGGGCCTTCGCGCGCTGGGACGACAGGCCAATCACCCGTTGCGCGTTCGCCGTAGGTGCTCGGTGCTAGGGGGAACAGTTCGGACCAGTCGGTGGACGTGGCGGTCGGCGGATTGGTGTTGCCCGGCCAGAACGCAATCGCGAGCACGATTGCGATCAGCGCCAGTGCGCCGCCGATCAGCAGGGAGAGTTTACGGCCGGTCCATCCGACGGGGCCGCTCAGGTGGACGGTGGGCAGGTCTTCGACGCTGGAGACGTCCGTGCGTGATGTGCGACCGGTCGCCGTTGCCGTGTCAAGGTTACCTTGCCAGGACCAATCGTCATTTCGGCCGTCAATCGCCTCGGCATTGAGCACGGCGGCGACTTCCTCGGCAGTGGGCCGGTCGGTCGGCGCTTTTTCGAGCATGCGCGCGATCAATTCCGCCAGCGAATCGGGGCAGTCCGGCGCTAATTCTCGCACGTCAGGCGCGGGATCGCGCAGGTGTTTGCGGAGAATCTCTCGCGTCTTTGTGCCTTGAAACGGAGGCCAGCCGGTCAACGCGAAGTACAGCGTCGCGCCCAGGCTGTAGATGTCCACCGCCGTGGTCTGGTCGCGCCGGCGGATCACTTCCGGCGCCATGAACTTCGGCGTGCCGACCGACTTTTGATGTACGTCAAACGGATCGGCGCGCACATCCATGCGCACCAGCCCGAAGTCAGTCACCTTACATCGGCCCCGACGCGTGATGATCAGGTTGCTCGGTTTGATGTCGTGGTGCACGATGCCCATCTCGTGCGCGATCACCAGCGCCGACGCGGCATCCGCGATGATCGGACACGCCCGTTGCGCCGGCAGCGCGCCGGTCGCGCGGATCACCTTCGCCAGTGTTTCGCCTTCGACCAGTTCCATCGCGATGTACCACCAGCCGTCGTGTTCGTTGATCTCGTAAATGCGTACGACGTTGGGGTGATCGATCTGCGCCGCGGCGCGGGCTTCGCGCAAAAACTGTTGCACGGCGTCGGCGCTTTCCATCCCGCGGATACGTTTGCGGAGAATCTTCAACGCCACGTTGCGGTGCAGGTTCACATCTTCGGCGAGAATGATCCGCCCCATCGACCCTTCGCCCAGCAGGCTCTTCAATCGGAAGCGGCCGAATCGTTTGCCGACCCAGTGCGGCTGAATGATTGACGACCCGCCGACTTCATCGGAGGATTCAATCAACTCCGCCTCGGGCAACTGCGAGAGATCGCCTTCGTCGAGCAGGCTTGTCTCGAACGCCACGTCGTCCTCCAAGCCGACCGGTTTGGGATCATCGTCAAACATATTGGCGGGCGGTCTGTCCCCGGTTCAGTCCTGTTCCTTTCGGATGCCGGTAAATTCCATGATGATCAGCGTGCTGTCACGCGCGTCGCGGCCTTCGCTCACGTCGCCTTCGTCGGTCGCCAGGGCGATGTAATCGCTTTGTCCCAGGCGACAGACGGCTTCCAGTTTCAGTTGCGGGGCGCGGGCGATCAGCGTCGGCCGATCTGACTTGTTCCCACTCCACCAGAACACCGCCGCATCCAGCGAACTGGGCGGGAACGGTTTGTCATCATCCAACTTGGGGCCATTGCTCTTGGCGGCGACGATGAGGTAGCCACGCGTGACCGGATCCCACGAAATTTCACTGACGCCGCGGCCGTTCAAATCGAGCAGGAACATGTCGGTCACACGCATAAGCGTGGCGTCGCGTTGGTTGAACGCCTGGTCGACGTCGTTCAAGGCGAACAGCACGGCTTTGTCGTTCACGAGCGGGTTGCGCATGCCGCAAAGCAGGGTGTCGCCCTGCGGCGTGAACGTCATGCCTTCGACGTTGCCCCACCGGTAGGTGTTTTTGTCGTCACCGCCGAAGGTCGCGGAGAAGGTGCGATAGGGTTCGACGTTGAAACGTTTGAACACTTTTTGAATCGCTTCGCGGACAGGTGTGGCGTCGAGCACCACGCCTTTCGCGGCGGCGGAGGTGTCCTGATCGGCATCATGCAGGGATGTGAGCGATTTGAACGTGAAGCGCAACAGGTTGCGCCGTTTGGGCAGCGGGCGCCCGTCTTTGTCATTACTCAGCGAGCAAAGCACGTAGCCGACGTAACCGCCGCCGGCTTTGGGTCGCACGGCAACCGACTCGCCGTCCCACAACAAGCCATGCGCGTTGGGCACCACAACCTGCGCATTCGGCGTGGTTAACTTCATGGTTTGTAAGTCAAACGGCGCGGTGAAGATGACGTGTTCATGGCGGTCGCTTTGCACGAGCAGCCCGCCGTCCACCCACGCGAGGCCGGCGCATTCGAGCGGCTTTTTCACCGTCGTGTTGTGGGAGGTGATGTGATGGACATTGAGACTTTCATGCGAGATCACCGGCGGATAAACGAAAAAGCCGAGCGTGGGCACGGGTTGTGCCGGTTCACCTGGCTTCCCTTTGGCCAGCGCGGTTGCCTGTGACGCTTGCGTCGCGCACCACACCGTCGCCAGGGTAAGACAAGGCAACACCACGAACAACAGCGCGCGTAAAGGCTTCAATCGTCGCAATGGCTTTTCCGAATGGTGAGTAGACCCTCATCTTCGAGCACGCGAAACCATTATACAAAACCGCCCATGTTTTCGGGAATCGATAGCGCAGCCGATACGCTGTTACAGGAATGGGCGCAGCGGCGGTCCAGTTTGATGGTGGAGTTCGGTGATATGATCGATGATCTTCTCGGACCTTCGGTTTGAGTTGACGGTTCGGCCGGCGTTAAACTTGCGATGTTCCATTAATTGTTCCACCATCACACGCCCGTTGCTGGCAACGCCGCAGGCCAAGGAGACCCGATGATGCACGTCCACTTTCGTCGACTGTTCACATTCGCGCTTTTGTTGACTTTCGGTTTGTCCGGGCTGACCGCTTGCGCCACAGAGCCGGATGCGTATCACGTTTACTTCGGCACGTACACGCGCGGCAAGAGCGAGAGCAAAGGCATCTATGTGCATCGCATGGACGCCAGGACCGGCAAGCTTACGCCGATCAGTGTGGCGGAAACGAATAACCCATCGTTCCTCGCGCTGCATCCAAGTGGTAAGTACCTCTACGCCTGTGGTGAGATGAGCGATTTTGAGGGCAAGAAAAGCGGGGCGGTCAGTGCGTTCAAAATCGATCCAAAATCGGGATCGCTGACGTTGATCAATCAACAACCATCAGTCGGCGCCGGGCCTTGCCATGTGGACGTCCTCGCCAACGGCAAAGCGGTCGCGGCTGCGAATTACGGCGGCGGCAGTGTCGTGTCGTTGGCGATCCAACCCGACGGCAGTCTCGGCAAAGTGGTGTCGTTTATTCAACACACCGGTTCCAGCGTGCACCCGCGGCAGAAGGCGCCGCACGCGCATTGCATCAACTTCGATGCGGCGGGGCAGTTTGCCTACGCCGCTGACCTCGGCATCGACAAGGTGTTGATTTACAAGGTGGACGCCGCGGGCAAACTAGCGCTCGCCACGCCGACGCATGGGCAGGTCAAACCCGGCGCCGGTCCGCGGCACTTCGCGATCCATCCGACTCAGAAATACGCCTACGTGATCAACGAACTCGATCGCACGGTGACCACCTTCCAACGCAATGAAAAAACCGGTGCGCTGACCAGCATCCAGACGTTGTCGACCGTGCCCGCAAACGTGACCTCCGGTTCGACGGCAGAGATTTTTGTGCATCCCTCCGGCAAGTTCGTGTACGGCTCCAACCGCGGGCATGACAGCATTGCGATTTTTCAGGTCGATCCCAAGACGGGCAAACTCACCGTCGCTGGTCATGAATCCACACAGGGCAAGACGCCGCGGAGCTTCGGCATTTCCCCGTGCGGCCGATTCCTGCTCGCGGCGAATCAGAATTCGCATACCGTTGTGGTCTTTCGCATCGATGCAAAGACTGGCGCACTCAAAGCCACGGGCGAAGTGGTGAACGTGCCGACGCCGGTGTGTGTGGTGTTCAAATAGTTTTGGATGGCCGGTGGGAGGGGGGCTCGTCCGTCATGGACAAAGAAGACAGACGAGACGCCGGGTGCCTGCGGCAAAGGCTCGGCGTGCCGCAGCACGCTTGGCAACACACTGGGGCACGTCGCCAAGCCTCCTTTGCCCCAGCCACCCGGCGTCACGTCGCTCCACACCCCAACCCCTGCATCATCGCTACCATGATTCATCATGGCCGACGCGTCGAACACCACGGTTCACTGCCCGAACTGTCAGCGTCTATATCAATGGCGGGAGACGGTGGCGGGCAGATCGGTGCGTTGCAAGTGCGGCCACGTGTTTGTGTTTCCGCAACACGCTGGTGAATCGGTGCGCAGTTCACCGTCTGACGACTGGCTCGAATCCGCGCCACCGCTTGAGGCGTCAAACGACAAGCACGACCTCGATTTTTTCAGTCCTGTCCTCAACAAGCCGAAGAGCGAAGGCGATTTCGACTTCGATTCGCTCTACGAACAAGCCCCCGACGCAGAGCCCGACCGTCAGACAAGCGAGCCAGGCGATCGCCATCGCAATGCCGTGGAATTGGCCGAAAGCGATCAGACGATTCCACTGGACGTGCCGGCGTCCATGAAGCCCGCCGACCAGCAACCAAGCAAAAAGTGTCCGTCATGCAACTCTCCTATGAAGCCCGAAGCGGTGATCTGCATCAACTGTGGCTTCGATCAAAGTGAAGGCGGCAAAATCAAAACCAAGGTGATCGACCCGGATGCCCAGGCGAAGGCACACGAAGACGAACAGGAAGTATCCGCATCAAGCGGGCGATACGGACGTCGACCTGCTCAGGTTGAAGTGCCCAGCGAACTCGACGCGCCGGCAATCGATGCGCAGTCGGATACCTCGGCTGTGGCGCAACATTACAAAAGCGCCGTGGCCCGCGCGCTGCAACAGCGCGAAGACGATGCGACGGAATCGCGCTTCGCCGACCGGTACTTGCCGTTGATCTTCTTCATCTGCGGCGGCGGTTTCCTTTTCATGGCGGGTATGCAGCAGGACTGGTCCGTCGCCAAAACCGTAGCCGCGATCTTTACCGACCTGCTGGTCCGGGTGCCACTACTTGTGTTGGCTGTTTTTATCGCTGCCAAGTTCATGGACATCAGCTTCGGTCCGCTGGGCAAAGCCGTGTTCAAACTCGCGTCGATCGCGATCGGGCCGCTGGCGCTGGCGGACCTGCTGTTCATCCTCATCACTGCCGCGACGATGGGCTACGGCGTGATCGTCGGCTACTGCATCTATATCATTCTCGCCGGCGTTCCCCTAGCGTACATGTTCGACCTCGACTACCAGGACACCGCCATCACCGTGCTGAGCATCATTCTGGTGCGAATCTTCTACCCTTTCATTCAGGCGTTTTTCCTGGCGGGGTTTCAGTGAGCGGCGCCCCAACAGAAAAACATTTGCCCGATCTTTGAAAGCTTGGTTCACAGGGTGGTTGCATCGTTAGGCGTGGCGTTGTCGCCCAAGTCGTTTTCGCCAAGCAGGGTGAACATGCGGCGGCGGAGAATCTGGCACGCCAGGTGATGGTCGTCGGTGTGCAGGGCAATGGCGGCGCAGCCATGCGGGCGGACCAGCAATGGATAGGCGAAGTGGATGTTCAACTCTGCCTGCAACAGCGACTGACAGATGCGTTCCATGGTGTCGTCGGCGTCGAGTTCGATGACGAGAATGTCCGCCTCGCCGAAAGGAATGCCATGTTGTTCGAGCAACCGCCGCGCCAGGCCGGACCGCGACGTGAGAATCCGCACAACGGCGTGGTCGGCCGAGTCGAGAATGCTGAACGCCGCGAGCGTGAGTGCATGGCCGCGCAGGGCGTCAATCAGTTCCAGCAGTTTGCCGACGCGGTTGTCCAGAAACACGCTGAACTGCACATTGCGCGGCGGCTCGAAGCCCGGTGTCGTGATGTCGCTGATCTGTGACATGTTGGGTGCATTCTACTTATCGACACGGGTTCGCCGCAGTGGTGAATGTTTGGCGGCGCCACAAGCAAACGGGTGATTCAATCCTGAAACTCCGCACGTTCAATATAGAACATCGAATCTTCGGCACGCGGGCCGACCATGTGCCAGCTCAGCGCGAACTTCGGCCGAGCCTTCTTGTAAAGCTTAAACAGATGTTGGCCCCATTTGTATTGCTGGTCGATGTTGCGTTCCAGCTTGGCGGTCTCGGTCGATGGAATGAGCACGCCTTTGACGTAGTCCCAGGTTGGATCCAGTCGGATCATGAGGTGGCCTTCGTCCCATTCAATCGGGTAGCCGTGTACGTGCCCTTCGCCGGTGTTGGGCGTGTGAAACCAGTAGCACACGAAGCGGTCCTTTTCGCCGGTTGAGGTATCCTGCGTGCCGCCCACGAGCAGGCGTGCATGGCTGACGCGTACCGGCGTGACGCCGAACCGCTTGCGTGCGATCCAGTGCTGTTGCTCTCGCGCATCAAACAGGCCGACGTGGGCGTAGTCGACGCGAATCTTCTCGGTGCAGAACTTTCGGTTGATGCGTTTGTCGTCAGCCATGGAGCGATTCCGCGGGCGATTGTAGTCACCGACGGCGAAGGTATCCTACGGCCCGACCCCAAAGCCGAGTCCCACCATGCAGACGTCCACCGATCCCAACCTCACCGTCGCCGTCCTCGCCGAATGCCACACCGATCATGTCGTGCTGACACTGCCGCACACCGATTATCGGATTCACTTGCAGGTGCGAGACGGTGGATCGTTGCTGTCGGGTAGTGAAGTCGGCAAACCGATCAGCGGCACGATCGAAGCCCAAGCGCGGCGGGTGGATGTGGTGCACACAGGCGGACGATACATCGAACCGGTGTACGGCCGCCCGCGTCGGCTCCAAGGCCGCATCGTCGAACTCGATCGGCGGAAGAACACGATCACTGTGCAATGCCCATGCCCCATCGTGTGCACACTGATGTCGCCGCAGGAAGCGCGTGGCTTTGAACTCGGACAACTCGTCAGCTTCGACATCGAACGTGGCGCGACGTTCGCGGTTTAGGGTTCAGGGTTCAGGGTTCAGGGATCAGGGTTCTAGAGTCAGGGTCATGCTGTGAACGAACAGGCCGATAATAGAGGTTCTGAGGAACATTCCTTTCACCGGTTGACGGTGTGGCAGAAGGTCATGGACCTGGTAGAAGCGGTGTATCACGAGTCGGCAGGCAGGCCTGCTGACGAAAGGTTCGGGTTGACTTCACAGATTCGGCGCGCCGCCATTTCCATTCCTTCAAACATCGCTGAGGGATATGGCCGAATACACCGGAAGGAATACGTGCATCATCTGGCGATTGCGCGCGGTTCCACGATGGAAGTTGAGACACAATTGATCCTTGCCGTCCGTTTGGGTTATGCCCAACGCGATGAGGCGACCGACGTTTGGACGTTGCTCCAGGAAACAGGTCGACTGCTGCACGCCTTGATTCGTTCACTCCGCCCCGACCCCTGATCCCCGACTCCCGAACCCTTTCCCCATGAGCACCATCAAACGCATCCTCGTTACCGGCGGCGCCGGATTCCTTGGTTCGCACATTTGCGATCGCATGGTCAATGCCGGGCATGATGTCATCTGTCTGGATAACTTTTTCACCAGTCAGAAGAACAACATTGCCCATCTGCTCGAGAAGCCGAACTTCGAGTTGATCCGTCACGACATCACGCATCCGATGTGGCTGGAAGTGGATGAAATCTACAACATGGCCTGCCCCGCGTCGCCGGTGCATTACCAATACAACCCGATCAAGACGATGAAGGTCAGCGTCATGGGCGCGATCAACGTGCTCGGCATGGCCAAACGCTGTCGCGCCAAAGTGCTACAAGCGTCCACCAGCGAAGTCTACGGCGACCCCACGCCGGAACATCACCCTCAAACCGAAGACTACCGCGGGAACGTCAACCCGATCGGTGTCCGCGCCTGCTACGACGAAGGCAAGCGCGCCGCGGAAACGCTCTTCTTCGATTACCACCGCTCCAACGGCGTGAACATTCGCGTCGTCCGCATCTTCAACACCTACGGCCCGCGCATGCATCCCTTCGACGGCCGCGTCGTCAGCAATTTCATCGTGCAGGCGATTCAGAACCAGGACATCACCATCTACGGCGACGGCTCGCAGACCCGCAGCTTTTGTTATGTCGATGACCTGGTCAACGCCATCATCGCGCACATGAACAACAGTGATGACTTCGTCGGTCCGGTCAACATCGGCAACCCCGGTGAGTTCACCATCAAGCAACTGGCCGAGAAAGTCATCGAACTGACCGGCAGCACCAGCAAAATCGAATATCTGCCGCTGCCCAAGGACGATCCCCTTCAACGCAAACCGGATATTTCGCTTGCGAAGCAGAAGATGGATTGGGAACCGAAAGTCCCATTAGAGCAGGGTCTGATTCATACGATTGATTACTTCAAGAGTTTGAACCTTGCGCAGTTCCGCAAACCGACGGATCACACGGCCCACAAGTCTTCGCTTGCGTCAAAGGTGTAGCACCGCCTTTTGTTTGACGGCCTGTTTCAGTGCGGGAAAAAACCCGGCGAAGTCCGCTTCAAACGCGGCGCGTTCGGCATTGAACGTTTTTAATTCACCCGCCAGATCAAACCGCCGGCCTGTTCGCCGCTCGACCCGATCGGCAATGCGTTGCAGCGCGATGTCGATCCCATCCACCGAAGTGTAAGAGCTGAGAAGATCCAACTCCCGCCAGAACGGCAGCGCGCGTTGCAGGCGCATCGGAAGGAGATCAGTTTGTCGTTCCAGTGCGTCGTAACATCGCGTCGCAAATGCGCGGAGGGTCATGCCATGATGCTCCCTCCATTGCGATGCGAGCAGGTGGTCGTAAACCATGTCCACCACCACGCTGCGCAACAAGCCCAGTTCGGGGTTCAGGCGTTGCTTGCTCGTGATGAACGCGGCATGCGTGTCGGTGAACGCATCGACCAGTCGGTGTGTGTGAAACCCCGCCATGATTTGCGGCCCGTACGTCGCGGCAATGCGCTTGGTCGAGCCGCGCACGAAGTCCGGCAACAGGTTGCCGACGATTGACGCGTCTGTGCCGTCCGCGAAATACAGGTGAGCCAGGTAATTCAACGTCTCATGCGCCTCAGGGTGATGGTTTGACAGCGGGTGTGGTCATCGCTTCCGCTTTGCGTTGAAACATTTCGAGCCACTGTGCGGTGATTGCTTCGCCAATGTCTTTGGGTTGTTTCAACTCGTCGCGCGTCTTGCCCCAGTAGAAACCAATCCAGCCGGCGACGTGGGCTTTGGATTGATCGATGAACCGTTCGTGTTGCTTCGCCCCGCATTTCAGCGGGAACGTTTCTTCGATCACGATGGGCTTGCCGACATCGAACGCTTTGACAATCGCCAGCGCGTCCTCGATTTTGTCTTTTTCCGGATAGATGTGAATGGCGATGAAGTCGAGGTCTTTGTGAATGTGCTTCGGAAGAAAGCCGGACGTGATGCCGGGCTTCGGGCCCGGTTTGGGCACGGACCAGGGAACAAGGCCGACGGTGATCATGTGCGTCTTGTCGTGTTTGCGGATTGCCTGCACCATCTGTTTGATCCACGCTTTGGCGATGTCGTGCCGTTTGCGGCCGTTGGTTTCCAGCGCGATGAATTGCACGAAGTGCTTGCCGCCGAAACTACCCGCCAGCCAGTCGTCACGCTTGCCTTTGCCGCCGGGCACGACCGGCTCGTTCATCAGGTCGTAGCAAAAGATGGCGGGATTGTGTTTGCAGATCCGCGCGACCGCTTCCCAGAACGCCGCTTGTGCACCCCACCGTTCCGCTTCGTCAAGTTTGTCATACCACGCCGGGACGTCGTTTTTGTGATAGCAGCCGAGCCCGGTCAGATCCACGTAGAGACCAGTGTCTTCCGCGAGATTGATCAGGTTGTCGAGGCGTCGCAGCGAAGCTGGAATCGGCGTCTTCGCATCTTTCATGAACTTGCCGAACTGAAGGTGAATCCGCACAACGTTCGCTCCGAGTTGCTTCATCTCGGCGAAGTCGGCCTCGATCGTTTTCCATTCCTTGTCCCAGTAGTCCTCCAGTAATCGGCCGTCACGATCGTGGTCGTAGTTGAATCCCCACGGGACAAACTGCTTGCCGGTCGGGTGTAATACGAAGCTTTGCTTGTCGTCGGAGACATGCACGGTCGGCATCGCATCAGCCACAGCGGGATGCATCAGTCGAGGTAATGTCAACGTCAAACAAACGGCAATCAGGTTCGCTTGGTGCATGGCGGTTCCTTCCACGTCGCGTATCGATCTTTAGTTCTGGGCTTTGCTCGGGAATTCTTGGCAATCTCCCGGCGGAGCCGGAGGCTAATGGCTAGTCCCCCGCCAATCCGAGCATCGCACCGATCGCGCGGATTGTTTTTCTCACCGGGCGAAACGGCACATCGCTCGCGTTGTGATGCAACACCAGCAACGTCTGATCATCTTCCGCCGGGGCGCCTTCACGGTGCGCATCCACCGCATTGAGCAAGGCGTGACCGAACGCTCCCGGCTTGCCCCGCGGCAGCCGTCGCGCCAATTCCAGCAGACCTTCGCTACCCAGCATTTCACCGCTCGCCGGCATTGCTTCGGTTAATGAATCGGTGTAGAGCAACAGCAGGTCATCCGGCTGCAACTGTGCGGCGAACTGCACATACTCTGTCGGTTGAATAATCCCCAACGGGAGGTTGTTCGGCGCTTCGGTGCTGTTGGTCGAGTCGTGATGCAACAACGTCCAGGTGTTCGTTTCAGCCTGATACCACAACGGCGGCGG
>JANQKH010000191.1 GCA_028281215.1 Phycisphaeraceae bacterium
CGACTTTCTGCATGAACGTGAGACTGTCGACATCGACAGTCGGATCAATCAGAATCAAGTCAATCTGTTCGTTGAGCAGAATGCGCTCGGCGTCGGCGACCGAGTCCACTTGAAAAATAGCGGGGTTCCAATCACGCCGGCCTTCAATCGATTTTCGGACCTGTTCAAACACCGCGTCGTCACAGTCGAGCAGCAGCACGTGAAAGTCTTTCTTCCGACGTTTGCGTGCGACCTTCTTGGAATGACTTTGCGAATTTGAACTCACGACTGGCTCCTGCTCCTTACGCCTTTTTCATCGGTTCAATCAACGTGCCAATGCAACTTCCACAATTATGCAATCGGGTTGATGCATGGCGGCTGGGATCGGCTGCCGCAGGAGGTGTATCGACCGGTCAATTGGCCGAGTCGAGTGGAATCGTGATGGTGGCGACGGTTCCTTCGCCCACCGTGCTGCGCAATCCGATCGTGCCGCCGTGAGCGCGCAGGTATTGATGAGCGCGGGGCAGTCCCATACCGACATTTCGGCCGGCGGTCTTCGCACTGAAGAAAGGATCGAGTGCGTGCGACAAGGTATCCTGATCCATGCCCGCACCGTCGTCCGATACTTGAATGATCAGCCGTTCACCGTTCGCATCGATTCGCGCGCTGATGTTCACGCCTGACCGCGGCAGCGCTTCCAACGCATTGGTCAACAGATCGGCCACCGCGAGTTGGATCTGATTCGGATCGATCCACACCGTGGGCATGTCTTTGTTCACCTTGAGATAGATCGGCGCCTTGAGGTTGCGGGCGGTGCGGTCTTGCACATGCTTGACCGTCTCGTCAAGCAACTCCGCGATGTCGGTCACACGACGATCGGCTTGGGGTGGATCGGCGTACAACCGCAATGAGGTGATCAGGTCCGTCAGTTGTTGAGACTGCTGCACAATCGTCGCCGCCATCTTCTGTTCTTTGGAGCCGGCAAGCAGACTTTGGTTGAGCAGTTGCGCTCGGCCGGAGATCACGGCGAGCGGGTTGTTCATTTCGTGCGCGGCGCCGGCGGCCATCTCACCCACGCGCGCCAGTGATTCGTTGCGCAGTAGTTTTTCCTGGGCGTCCGCCAACGCATGGTTCAGGTCTGCCAGTTGTTCGCCGACGCGGCGGGCGTTGTCATGCTCAGTCGAGGCGGCGAGGGCGGCGCCCCACGTGTTGGTCAACGCGCTGAGCAGTTTCCACGAAGGTAACGCCGAGCGATCGTGCATCAGTACCGCGGCCGTTCCGTAACCGCAACCCAACGGCAGCAGTCGCAGTTCACGAATATCGACCGCGTCACCGATGTAGTCCGCCAGCCACGGCAGAATGCCCATCTGATTCAGCGCGCCGGGATGGCCGGGGTCCACCTGTACCAGATTCGGCGCACCGGCGGGCGGGTCGACAAAGTCACTGCGATCAACTTTGCCTTCGCGGTTGAACGTGCTGATCAACCAACTCTGGTCACGTTTCGATGGATAGATCACACCGTAGTACCCGGCACCGAACACATCGATGGCGCTGCGCACCACCTGCGTGGTGACATCGCTGACAGTTCGTCCCGGTGCGGCAAGACTGTGAAAGGCGCTGATGGCGTCGATGACCTGCGCCTGCCGCGCGCCGGTCTGCGTGCGGCGGACCAGCGCGCTGTTGAGCCGGCCGAGCATTTGATTCGCCTGCTGGATCGACAGCATGTACGACTTTTCACTGGGCGTGTCATTCAAGCCGAGCACGCCTGCGCGGCGACCGACTTGTTCGTGCAGTTCAGTCACCGCCTTTTCGACGCATTCGGGATCGAGTTGAAGTTGGCGCGCCAATTCCGCCGGCTCGTCACGCAATACGAAGTTCCCGCTGAACCCGATGTGCTGCGTCCGGGCTATGAGGTCCGCCAAGGCAATCAGTCCAACCATGCGGCGATGCGGCAAGTCCGGCACCGACTCAAAACGCGAACCGTGCAGCCAGATACAATCGCTGACCACCTGCGGCAGTTGCCATTGTTCGGCAAGGCGTTTGCCGGTCGTGTGATGGTCCATGCCGACGATGCGGCGTTCGAACTCAGCAATGTTGCCCTGATTCAGTTCAACCAATTCGATGACGCGGTCATACGCTTTGGGCAGCACGCGATCCAGCGCCAGCTTGCCCATATCATGCAATAAGCCACACACAAACGCCTCGGGCGCACGAAGTTCTTTGTCGTGCGGATGGGCGTCGGCGATGCGTTCTGCGGCCACCGCCACCGCCAGACTGTGACGCCAGAAATCGGTGTGCGGAAACGTCGGCTTCGAGGCGCTGTCGGCCTTCCCGTCTGACTCACCGCTAAACGCTTCGATCACCTTCACCGAAAGCACGGCGTTGCGAATCGTGTCAAAACCGAGCATGACCACGGCGCGGTCGACGGTCTTGATGTCGCGAACGCCAAGGTTCGAAGCACTGATCATCGACAGCACTTTCGCCGTCAGCGCCTGATCAGAGCTGATCAGTTCGACCACTTCATCGATGGTCGAGTCGTCGCGCGAGGTCAGGGAAAGCAATCGCGTCGCCACGACCGGCAATGTGGGCAGTGCATCAACCTGCCGCAGGATCAACTCCAGGCGGCGCGTGTCGGGTTGAGCGGTCGTGGTGATGGCGGCGTTCATGGCATGTGGGTCCGTTGGCGGTTCATTGAACACGCCGCAGTGCGATCCCGGGGCGAAGCAATCACACCTCCAGCATCGATTCAATTGTCCGAAGCAACGCGGCAATGTCGAACGGCTTCTTGACGAAATCGTCCGCGCCGGCGTCCAGCAGTTCATCGATCTCCGACCGATTCACCACGCCCGACACGATCAGAATCTTGGTCATCGACAGGTTGGGATTGGAGCGGATGCTCTTGCACACAACATTGCCGTTGATGTCAGGCAGCATGTAGTCGAGGATCAACAGGTCGGGCTTGAAACTCTCCGTCATCGCGCCAGCTTCGTAACCGGTCATGGCGGTCTTGACTTCGTACCGCGCATCGTTGCCGAGTACGTCGACGAATAGTTCCACGATCTGTGGATCATCGTCCACCACGAGAATGTGCCGCGTCGACCCGTTGAGTTGTTCGACCGGAATGTCATTCTCTTTCATGAAGCGAACGAGTTCCTCGCGCGGGATGCGGCGGAATCGGCTGCCCGGCACGCGAAAGCCTTTCACCCGACCACTGTCGAAGCAGCGAATAATTGTTTGCTGTGACACCTTGCAGATCGCGGCCGCTTCACCGGTGGTGAACACATCCTTGGCGGCCAGATCCTTGTTGTCGCCATTGTCCGTTGCCATGGCGTTTACCTCCCTGCGATCGGGTCCGCCCCAACCGCTTGTTGACTGACGCTGGCGCAGCATGATCGTCGCAAAGCGTTCAGTTTGCCTACCTTCACATCGGGCCGCATGCGGGCTTACTTAAGGCGAAACCCCGCATTATCGGGCCGAATGAGCCCGTTTTCGCGGCGATCGGTGTTGCACTTAGAATGGTTGGCTGGCGATTGATTCGTCTCCGTTTGTATCCATGCCCAACAAGCCCACCAAGGAGCCCGACATGCATCAGCCCCATCAGGATTGTCCCGACTGCTCGCGCGACGATGTCTCCCGCCGTGCATTCGTCAAACACACCGCGGCCGGCCTTGCTGCAAGCTCCTTGCTCGGCGCCACCGGCAGCGCAATTGCCGCCAAGCCCGCCGCCGCTGCCAAACCCACCAGCGAAACGCTCGTCACCCAGCTCTACAAAACACTCACGCCCGCCCAAAAGAAAGTGATGGCGTTCAAGTACGACCACTCGCTTCGGCATGAGATCGAGAACAATTGGTTCATCACCAAGGCCCGCGTCGGCCAATCGTTCAATAAAGACCAGCAAGCGCTGATCCATGACATCTTCATCAACCTGCACAGCGAGGAATACATCGACAAGGTGATCAAGCAGGTCGATGAAGACGCCCGCGGCAACGGCATCAAAAAATCCTCCATCGCAATCTTCGGCGAACCTGGCACCGGCAAGTTTGAGTTTGTCATGACCGGCCGACACTTCACACGACGCTGCGACGGCGACTCGCAGGAAGGCACGGCATTCGGCGGACCGATCTTTTACGGCCACGCCGCCGGCAGCTTCAATGAGAAGCCGCACCACCCCGGCAACGTCTACTGGTACCAGGCCAAGCGCGCCAACGAAGTGTTCCAGATGCTCGACGGTAAACAACGCAAGGCCGCACTGTGCGGTTCCGGCCGAGCGGAAGGCGGTCGTTTCACCGTCGAACTCAAAGGCGATGAGAAAGCCAAAGAGATTGAAGGCCTGCCGATGACCGAGCTTTCCAAGGACCAGCGCGCTCACGTGATGAAAGTCATCAACGATGTGCTGCTGCCGTACCGCGAAGCCGACCGCAAGGAAACGCTCAAATACATCGCCGCCGGCGATAACTTCGACAAGACCCGCATCGCCTTCTATCAGAAACAGGACATCGGCAACGACAAGGTCTGGGACGTCTGGCAGATCGAAGGCCCGCATATGATTTCCTACTTCCGCGGCAAGCCGCACGTCCACGCGTGGCTGCATGTGAAGCAAGGCTGATCCGTCACTGCCGCACGAACCGCGGCAATGGTTTTTCCAAAGGCACAATCCACGGCGCCGCGCTTAGCGTGTGCCATCGCTCCTTGCTCAAGTCGACCTCCGGGTCGATCAGCAGTTGGGGTTCGCGCCCGTTCAAGGACACCCGCGCATACGCGTGAATCGACACCTCCACGCCATGTTCCTCGCGAATATGGTCCGCAAGGAACCGGCTGAACTGCACGATCATGTCAGGCCGACCTGTCATCTTCCGCCTTTGGCGATGGCTCAGAAACGTGCGGTGATCCACGCGCCAGATGCGCTGGTTCGCCGTGTCCTTCGCGTAGAACAACACTTCGCCACGCTTGCTCCGAAGCTTCATGTGCCAACTGAACCGATGACCTTCCTCCGTCCAGTTCACATTGCCTGGATACAAATGGTGCCGAAACGGCAACGCGACCTGAAAGAAACACCAGATTGCGAGCAGCACGACAGTTGCCCTTCGCCAGCGTGTCCACTGAAGCAGGACGCCCGACGGTTGTTGTACCTCCACGTCGGAGCACACGCGCGCTCGATTTTGCTTCCAGAACATCCATCGCCGCGGCCAATCCGGCTCGAAGAACATCAACGTCGCCGCAATCATGAACCACGGGAAAATACCAATACTGAACAACTGCGCATTCATCAGATGGAAGGTAAGACCGAACCCAAACGCCAACCAACGCGTCTTTCGCCACAACAGAAACGGCACGATGAACAGATCAAGCAACAGGCCAGCGTAACTCATCCCCATTACCATCCACTCTTGCGTGAACAGATGCCCGATCACCGGAAAGTCCGTCCGGTCAGCGAGCCACATGTGCATGGGTTCGCCAAGCAGCCAGTCATTGTTGCACTTGGCGATGCCGCCGTAGATGTATGGGATCGCGATCTGGAATCGCACCAGCCACAACGCCCACGCCGGCACAGTCTGCGACCGCGTCTTCGGCCGAAGCCACGCATCTATCGCGAATGTCCGGTTCATCGGCAGGAAGATCATGATGAAACTGATCAGACAGATCAGGTAGAAGTGGTTCAGATAGTTCGCCTTATCGAGCAAAAAGATGTATGTGAAACCGAGGAAGAACAACGTCATCGCCACGCGATACAACGCGCCTGCCATAATCAGCACGCTCAACACACCCAGCGCGATCCAATGCACATACATGCCGTCGCCCGGCCACGGCTTGACCCACGGGAACCATTCAAATGTGAAGAAATACTTCGGCTCAATCCAGTACCGCTCGACACGGTTGTCATAAAGGTAACGCCAGACCTCCCACAACATGATCGCGCCGAACGCCACGCGGAAGAACACCAGCGATGCTGCGTCCACCGGCCGAAACAGACGAGACGCCCAAGACTCGCCGGATGCAATTTCCCTTGCATTGCTTTGTAATTCACGCACGACGGCCCCTTCCGCATCAAGCCGCCCGGCCTGGTGATTCGGTCGCCTGCTCCTTTCGTCGGCGGTATGCCTGGACAACCTGATTGCCGCAACGCGGTATTTGCCATGCACCCCGATAAACCCTTCACACGGCCGTCTGCGGCAAACCCGCCATGCTGAACACCATCCATTTGCGTCAGACCGATAAACTGTCCTGACCCCAAGCCCGCCAAACACCACACTCCGGTATCGCAAGGCAATAAACCATGGCCGATGGAAACCAGCACGTTGTTGAGCACTACACGATCCATCAGCACCTCGATCAACTGCTCGAAGGACTTGCCTCCATCGGCAAAGATATTGAACATCTGTCTATCGACGACCTCGCTTCATTCGATGCCTTCCACCTGCGTGGTCGCACCGCCACCGAACAACTCGCGCAACTCGCCAACCTCCAACCGCAACATGAACTGCTCGACGTCGGGTGCGGCATCGGCGGCGCTTGCCGGTATCTCGCCGGCACCTTCGGATGCCAAGTCATCGGCATCGACCTCACGCCCGACTTCTGCCATGTCGCTGAGCAACTCACCCAGCGCACAGGCCTGTCTGATCGCGTGACCTTCCACTGCGGCAGCGCACTTGAATTACCATTCGACGACGAGGGATTCGACTTCGTCTGGACCGAACACGCACAGATGAACATCGCCGACAAGCCCGGCCTGTACCAACAGATCACCCGCGTGCTCAAACCCCAAGGCGTCCTGCTCTTCCACGACATCCTCGCCGGCGACGGAAGCGACCTGACCTTCCCCGTGCCTTGGGCGCCCAATCCGTCGATCAGCCATCTCATCCCCGTCGACGAACTGTGGATGCTGCTGACCGAACTCGGCTTCGACCTGGAAATCTGGGAAGATGTCAGCGAACCCGCGCGGCAGTTCGTGGTCGACGCGCTGGAAAAAATGAACGATGCTTCGCCGCCGCTCCATGCCCGGCCGCCCATGAACGACGCGAAAACCAAACTGACCAACCTGCTTGACGCCCTTTCCAACGACCGCGTCCGCGTTGTACAAGCCGTCTGCCGCAAACTGACTTGAACTAGTCCCCGGTAGGGTCGCATCATCGTGTCTCCTTGCCTTCGGTCACACCTTTCCACTGATCCGTGCGGAACGGTGTCGCCGGCAGGCCGTCGCGATTGTATAGGTTCACCTTCGGATTGTTTGCCCACGCGTAACGCACCGATGCAATCTGCTTCAATGCCGTTGCCGTGATTTGGATCTTGTCCTTTGCGATGATTTTCGCATCAACATTCACAAAACTTTGGTTTGGGCCCGCTGCCGTGAAACCCAACACCTTCGTGCGGTGATCGAACGAATACAACCCCTGGCCCACATGATCGAACGTGATCACCGCGCGGTTACCGCTAATCTCAATCGACTTGAACGTCGGCGACTGGTGCACCAGTTTGATCCCGTAATCCTTCGCCAGCGCCCACCGCGCCAAACGCTTGGCGACGCCTTGCTTGTTTCGCGGGTGAATGTCGCGCCCTTCACCGATGTCGATGATCACCGCCTGACCCGTGTTTTTCAGTTTGCTCATCGCCATGGTTTGCGCTTCACGCAGTTCCGCCCACGCGCTGTCCTGTGGCTGATCACTTTCATCCATGAAATCCGCCAGTTGCACCCAGTAAAAACTGAAATCGCCCTGACCCCACTTGTCCCGCCACGTCTGAATCATCAAAGGGAACAAATGCCGATACTGATACGCCCTGCTGGAATTGCTTTCGCCTTGATACCAGATCGCGCCCTTGATGCCGTAACCGATCGTCGGGTGCAGCACGCCGTTGTAAATGTTGGCTGGGCGATGGTTGCCGGTCAGTTGGTTGCGCGGCGCGCGTGGCGCACGCGGGATTGGCTTGCCCGCCGCTTTTGCCTCCTTCGCCGCATCCTGCCACTTCGCACGGCGCTGCCGGTACGCCGCCATCGCCTTGTCATGATCGTACTTCGCCGCCAGGTCGTCCCACTGCTTGAGCAGGGCACCGTATCGATCATGCTTGGCGAGCACATCACGCGGAATCCATGCCTCCGCCGCCGAGCCGCCCCACGCGTTGTCGATCAGTCCGACCGGCACATCCAATGTCTGATGCAACTGTCGGCCGAAGAAATAACCGACCGCACTAAAGTTCGCCGCCACCTCCGGTGTGCACGCTTCCCATTGACCCTTGAAATCATTCTGCGCTTCCTGCGTGCCCACCTGGGGCACTGAGATCATGCGGATGTGGGGATATTTCGCCGCCGCGATTTCAAGGTCAGGATCATTCGACGCCCGCACCGGCCACGCCATGTTTGACTGCCCCGAACAGATCCACACTTCGCCGACAAGAATGTTTTTCAGCGTGATGGTGTTCGCCCCTTTGATCGTCATCGATTGCGGCTTCGTGTTCGCCTTCATCGCGTCGAGTTTCACCTGCCACTTGCCATCCTTGCCGGCCGTCGCACGGTGTGTCTGCCCCGCGAACGTCACCTTCACCTTCTCCCACGGCTCCGCCCATCCCCAAACCGGTACCGCCATACCGCGCTGTAACACCATGTTGTCACCGATGATCGACGACAGCTTGATCTCAGCACGGGCGACCGCGGCGGACAGCAACGTGACAACAGTCAGAATGACAAACAGTGAGCATCGTTTCATCTTCAGTCCTCGAAGTTGGAGTGGTTGGACCAATTGGAGACGCGCAGGATACCAGCGAGTCGGCGCGTGTTGTTCGGGGATAGGTGGTGGTTCGGTGCTGTATTCGTCATTGCCGCGCGCACATTCTTGCATGTCCGGACATGGGGGTACCCCAAACCTCCGGAAATTGAGGTTAAGTCATCTGTTTGCATAGAGTTAAGTCGATGTCCGGCCAAAATGTCCGGACGTCCGGGCCTTGTTTTTGGGCTGAAAACGGGGGTTTGCATGTCCGGAACCATGTCCGCAACGTGTCCGGACATGTCCGGCGGACATGATTTGACGACATCTGTGCGCACCAACGTCGGCAAGAAGCACCGCGGCGATCGACCTGCACCAATCGAGCACCTCGGCCGGCACGCCACGCCTCCCCCCTCCCTGCTTTGGTGATAATCGTTGTAAGTCAGTGTGGAATAAAATTTTAGGAAATGACTCAGGGTTTCCCCTCTGACGGCGATCCGCCACTTGCCGCGCGGCGCTGCCGGACTAGCCGCCGGCGGTATGCGATTAAGTCTGATGAGTCTTTTCAGCACAACAACCTCCGGATCAAGACATGCCCGCACCGATCGCGCGGGAACGGTCGATTGTACCAGAAATCCAAACAAAATACGAGTACGGAGTGCCGTGTCTCAGGGTAAAAGCATTTGAAGAACGTTCGTCGCAATTACCCGAAGCGTGTCATGGCTGGCTTGTCCAGCCGTGCGTTTTTTCGTTGATTTCACGGCTGGGCAAGCCAGCCATGGCACGCCGCGGGCAAATGCTCTTACCCCTATGCCGTGTCCACGACCAAGTCTGTGTGCTGAAAGGGCCACACCTGGCTCTTTCATCCCGCACGATGAAAACCAACGTGCGCAGAGAATTCCGTGGGTAGCGTGGTGCATTCCATCATTGAATGATCAAAGGGCAAACTGTGGCCCCAGGCATGGAGTCGTTAATCCGCATTCTTTTCCGCAATCGATTTCAGCACCACGCAGACGTAGCGCACGCCCGGTTCACGGCCCAAGGCTACTTCTTCGTTGGCTGTCCCTTGAGGCACATTGATCTTCGCTTCAGGCGGAGTGAATGCAAATGTAAGTTGATCGAAACCTTTCAACGACAAACCACTTGCGCCTGCCTCGCCGAGCAGGTTCTGGATATTGGTCATGCGTTGCACACTGTGCTTGGCGTCTGACCCGCTGCCACCGCCGCGCACGCCGCCGACTTTCACGCGTTTCTGATTGGGGTCCGGCGGCTGATAGGACGTGCGGTACACCATACGGCGGTAGCCGCCTTCATTGTTCATGTAGAGGCAGACCCATCGATTGGGTGCGCTGACGGCCAGCGTTTGAGTCATCATCTTTGGATCGTAGGAGATCATCGTGTTGACGTAGTGTTTCAGCAGGAACGTCTGGCCTTGGTTCGTTCGGCAAAAACGCGACAGCAGGTCGCGTGTGGTGTCGGTGAGTTTGTGGTCCAGCAGAGTGAGCGCCTTGTCCGGCTGGTCCTGTAACTGTTTGAGGGTGACGGTGTCTTTGCCCGGTCCGGAAGGCGCCTTGTCCGCCCCAAGAGCGACGGCTGCAAGGACGGACAGAATGATCGCTGACAGAAAGGGGTGGCCGTGTTGCATGATCATGCTCCGAGGGATGCAGTAATAAGGACGTTTGGAGGGCGGGGTTGTTCAAGGATTGGCGCACGAAAAACCCCGCCGAGCGGCGGGGTGATGGTTCCAACGTTGGCTTACATGTGTGTCACAATCGCCTCGCCGAACTCGCTGCATTTGAGCAGGGTCGCGCCGTCCATGAGGCGTTCGAAGTCGTAGGTGACCGTTTTGGCGCTGATCGCGCCTTCCATGCCTTTGATGATCAGGTCAGCCGCTTCGGTCCAGCCGAGGTGGCGGAGCATCATTTCGCCGGAGAGGATGACGCTGCCGGGGTTGACCTTGTCCTGGCCGGCGTACTTGGGCGCCGTGCCGTGGGTGGCTTCGAAGATGGCGTGACCGGTGTCGTAGTTGATGTTGCCGCCCGGCGCGATGCCGATACCACCAACGCAGGCAGCGAGTGCGTCACTGATGTAGTCGCCGTTGAGGTTCAACGTGGCGATGATGTCGTACTCGGCGGGACGTGTGAGAATCTGTTGCAACATTGCGTCAGCGATCACGTCTTTGATGGTGATCTGTTTGCCGTTGTTCGGGTTGTTGAAGGCGCACCACGGGCCGCCGTCGAGTTCGGTTGCGCCGAAGTGTTTCTTGGCGGTTTCGTAACCCCAATCGCGGAAGGCGCCTTCGGTGAACTTCATGATGTTGCCCTTGTGGACAAGCGTCACGGAGTCACGGTCATTGTCGATGGCGTACTGGATCGCGGCTTTGGTCAGCCGTTCCGTGCCCTCAGCCGACACGGGTTTGATTCCGATGCCGACGCTGTCGGGAAAGCGGACCTTCTTCCATCGCTCGGGGAACGTTTGACTGAATCCTTGCTTGAATTTTTTGAGGTCATCACTGCCGGCTTCAAACTCGATGCCGGCGTAAATGTCTTCGCTGTTCTCGCGGAAGATGACCATGTCGGTCAGTTCCGGTTGTTTGACCGGGGACGGCACGCCTTCAAACCAACGAACCGGTCGCAAGCAAACATAAAGGTCCAGGATTTGCCGCAGGGCGACGTTGAGCGAACGGATGCCGCCGCCGACGGGCGTGGTGAGTGGTCCTTTGATGCCGACAAGGTATTCCTTAAAGGCGTCAAGTGTTTCATCGGGCAGCCAGGCGTCGACGGTGTCTTTCGCTTTCTGACCGGCAAGGACTTCCTTCCAGGCAATCTGCCGTTCGCCGCCGTAGGCTTTTTCGACGGCGGCGTCGAAGACGCGCTGCGAGGCTTTCCAGATGTCCGGACCGATGCCGTCGCCCTCGATGAAGGGAATAATCGGCGTGGTGGGGACGTTGAGTTTGCCATCGGTAAGCGTGATCGGCTGGCCGGTGATGGTCGACATTGGAGGCTCCAAACAACGGTTTTGGCGTTTTTTTCGCGGCTGACGCGGAATTGGGGGAGGCAAACGATACCGGTCAGGCGTAAGATCGTCAAAGTTGCTGTAACCACTGGCGCAGAGGCGGCAACCAACAGTAAGCGGACTGAAAGGATGACGAGGTGTGTGCTCGTTTGCTTCCATACAATTGGCCGCTATACTTTCGACCCCTTTCAACTGGCGGCAAAGCGGCGACCCCCTCGCCGTTGCACAATTTTGAGAAAACAACCATCATGAACTGATCTGGTTGGATCCCCGCACAATGGGCGGGCGATGTGTTTGCTGGTGCTTGACCCCCCTCGCCGGTGACCATTGCCCGCCCACTTTTTTGATCTAAGCCACGAGGGGGAGGGGTGAGATGAAGGCAGACGGCTACAAAAGAATCAGCATGCCGTCGTAGGCGTTGGCAACATCAATGTCGTAGTGCATCGCGCGCAGAATCTGACGCGTGAGCACAATCTTCTCTTCCAGGTAATCATCGGTGTGCCCCGGATCGTGATGCGTGACCAGCCAGCGTTTCGCCTGAGTCAGTTTGGCGAGCAGGCACGCGTTGGACAGCGATGAATGTCCCCAGGCGACCTTGGTCTGGTATTCATCGTTGGTGTATTGCGCTTCGCCGATGAGCAGATCGACGTGGTCAAGGAAGTTGATGATCTGGCGGTAGGGGTTGAGTCGTTCGTCGTCGAGATCGATATCGTTCGGCGAACCGAGATAGCCTTTGAGGAATTCGTTGTCGGTGATGTAGGCGATGCGTTGGCCGGCGGCTTCAATGCGAAAGCCGACGGTTGTGCCCGGGTGCATCATGTATTCCCAATAGATGCTGATGTCGCCGACCTTGATCGGGTTCTCGGTCAGTTGTCGGAACGCGAGGGTGGCGGCCATGTCGCGCATTTCGACGGGGAAGTAATCACGGTCCAGTTGACCGGCGAAGATGGACTCCAGGTTTTTACCGAAGCCGGCGGCGCCGTAGATCGTGACGTTGAAGTCATCACGGTAAGCCGGCGCAAAGAAGGGAAAGCCCTGGATATGATCCCAATGGGTGTGGCCGATGATAATGGTCAGGTTGCGTTGCTTTTCGTTGACGAGCGTGTTACCGAGTCTGCGGATACCGGTGCCGGCGTCGATGATCACGCGGTCGTCGCCGCAACAGACTTCAAGGCAGGAGGTGTTGCCGCCGTGGCGACTGTATGCGGTGCCGGGTACGGTGATCGACCCGCGCGTGCCCCAGAGTTTGACGTATCCGCCGGCGACGTCGAGTTGCGGCAGATAGGGTTCGCCGCCCGGATCACAAACCGGCGTGCGCGCGTTGAGGCTATCGTCCGTCTTGGACGATTGACCGACACCTGTTTCGTTTGTTCCTCCGCTCATGGCAATCGACCGGCACACAATGAGAGGCAAACCCACGCTCGACAGACGAGCCCGAAGCCATGTTATACACGAAACGCATGGGACAAAAGGCGGCGGAGGTGGGAATGACGGAGAAACATACGAACGCTGTGCGGTGCAGGATGAGCGGCGAACACACCCCTACGCACTGATCGACGCAATCGGCGCCGGGCCCGGCGCCGGTTCGTACACCACGATACGCATGCGGCCGGCTTGCTTGGCCTGATACAACGCACGGTCGGCGTGACCGATCAGTTGTTCCGGATTCGTCGCGTGCGAGTGACGCAAACTCGTCAAGCCCATGCTCGCTGTCACGTTGACCGCCGGGCTGAACGTACGGAACATCAGGTCCACACTGTGCGCAAACTGTTCATTGATGCGCTCGGCGACAATCCGCGCCGTTTTTAACTCCGTCTCAGGCAGCAACACCGTGAACTCATCGCCTCCAAGACGACCGGCAATGTCACTTCGCCGACAGTTCGCTTCGAGAATCTGGCCCGTGCGCGCCAGCAACTGATCGCCGGCCTGATGACCGTGCTGATCATTCAGTTGCTTGAACCCGTCGAGGTCGATCATGATGCACGACAAGTCGTGGTCGTACCGCGCCGCCTCGGAGAACCGGCGGTCCAAAGCCTTGTTAAACGCGCGGCGGTTGGCGATGCCGGTCAACGGATCGGTCGACGCCATCGCTTCCAGTTTGCGCACCGCTTCCTGCAACTGATCGTTCTTGATCCGCACTTCGTCCAGGGTGCGGTTCAACTCGTCGTGCAGGTGAATGTTTTCCTGCTTGGTTCGCCAGATCGCCAGGTTCTTTTCGATCACGATCGGCAGTGTTGAAAGATAATCGCCGGACTTGAGCACATAGTCGAATGCGCCCGCGTCAATCGCCGCCAGAGCCACGTCCAGCACCGTCTGGCCCGTGAGCAAC
>JANQKH010000199.1 GCA_028281215.1 Phycisphaeraceae bacterium
CGGTGCGTGCACCAGCAGCGTCACGCGGTCGGCCACCTGTGTGAGCATCTGCCGAACCAGTCGGCTCAAGTCGATCGCCCCGATTACCACGATGTCGCATTCAGTTCTGCATTGTTGATCCGCCACGGCTGTCAGTCGCGCCGCGTTGCGATCCCGCATGCCCAACGACGCCAGGTTCTTGTGATAATGATCACCGATCCGTGCCAGCGTCGACCAGCGCTCATCGATCGGCAGATGCTCCGTGTCATACTCGCGTTGCGCCACGCTCGCGAACGACCACAACTCCGCCGCCAGTTCGTCATCCAGGTGGTTCACCTCCCGCGCCAGCGCCAGCCAGCCGGCAAAGTCCGACTCCGCCGGCGGCCGCGGCGTCATTGTTTCCAACACGGCACGGTCCACGCTCCGCAACGCATGCCAACGCGCCAACAACGACGAAAGCGAATCCGCGAGCGGCCGCATCGCTGCCGACTCGTAAAGATGCTCCGGCAACTGTCCCACGGTCACCATCCGCGGCGAACCGATCAACCCGTGGTCCGTCGCGAGCAACTCCAACAACCGCCGACCCGCACGCGCACCGGGTAATGCGATAACCACCCGACTCAAATCGAGTTGCCCTCGCCGCTCGTATTTCGCTCGCAACCACGCCGCCGCCGCATGTAGGCATGGCTTGTCCCACCCTAGAAACTGACGATCCATCGTCATGTAACGTGCTCCGGTCGTTCAACGGCGCGGTGAGTGTAGCGGAAGAATGATCAGCAGCGACCGGCCCCATGGCGATCTGCGATCGCCCGCTAAACATCGTGCCGCCACAATCGGTATCCTACGCACATCATGGCTGCTGATCTGAACGAACGAATTGCCCAATGGGAGAAGATGACCGCTGAGGCGCCGGACGACATGGCGTGGTTCAGCCTCGGCAACGCCTACAAAGACGCTGAGCGTTTCGATGACGCTGCACGCGCCTACGGGCAAGCCATCCAATGCAACCCCACCATGTCCCGCGCCTACCAGTTGCAGGGCCAAGTACTCATCCAGCAGGGCAAGAAAGACGAAGCGACGAGCATCCTGACCGACGGCTTCGCCATCGCCGCCGGCCGGGGCGATCTCATGCCGCAAAAAGCCATCGGCGCCTTGCTCGAAAAGATCGGCGCGCCTGTGCCGCAGATCGAAACCCAAGACGCCGCCCCGCAAGTTGATCCTGACGATCCCAACACAGTGATCGACCGCCGCACCGGTCGGCCCGGCCAGCGCCTGCCCGACCCACCAATGCGCGGCCCGCTGGGCCAATACATCTACGACCATTATTCCCAGGAAACCTGGCGCGAGTGGATCGGTCAAGGCACCAAGGTCATCAACGAACTGCGCCTCGACTTCGCCAACGCCCAGCACCGCGACACCTACGACGCCCACATGATCGAATGGCTGGGTATCGACATGGAAGCTGTCAAACAACAAGAGCAAGCAACACAGAGTCAGCAGTGAACCATGCCTCTGAAGAAGGCGGGAATGCAGGCAGAAAAAAGACAAGCGTTGGCGTGAGGAATCGTTGAAGTAGGGAGGCAGATCCAACAATGAATCGATTCTGCCACACAACACCATCAAACCGATCCTGACGAGTCTGCAACGAAGGTTCGGAGCAATGGAAAGCGGAAACGGACGAGGAAACACGTAACCCGAAAGACGAAATCCGAAACAAATTCGAAATGTGAATGTTTCATTCATGTCGACACAGCGCATCCTTCGTTGAGTATTTGGTTTTTCAACCTTCGACTTTGTTTCGTGTTTCGAGATTCGAGTTTCGACTTTGAACCACTTTTTCCTGCTTACCTGCCTTCCTTAAAGGAACGCAGGACAACCACCTCAGGGGCTAAATCATGGCTGACTTCTTCGAGCGATCTCTCATCGTTCACGAACAACTCCGCGGCAAGATCGGTATCCACAACAAAATTCCCGTCAAGTCCAAAGACGACCTGTCGCTCGCTTACACACCTGGCGTCGCCAAGCCCTGTGAGGTCATCGCGCAGGATGAATCGCAGGCACGCACGCTCACCATCAAAGGCAACAGCGTCGCTGTCGTCAGTGACGGCTCGGCGGTGCTCGGACTCGGCAACATCGGCGCGCTCGGTGCATTGCCCGTCATGGAAGGCAAAGCGCTGCTCTTCAAAGAGTTCGCCGACATCGACGCCTGGCCGATCTGTCTCGACACGCAGGACACGGAAGAGATCATTCAGACGGTCCGCCTGATCGCACCGGTGTTCGGCGGCGTCAACCTCGAAGACATCGGCGCGCCGCGATGCTCCGAGATCGAAGACCGCTTGCAGGATCTGGGCATCCCCGTCTTCCATGACGATCAGCACGGCACCGCGATCGTATTGCTCGCTGCGTTGCTCAACGCGAGCAAAGTCATCGGCCGCGACCCCGCCGACCTGCGCGTGGTCATCAACGGCGCGGGCGCCGCCGGCTCCGCCATCGCCAAACTGCTCCGCTGCGTCAGCTTCGATCCCAACGTCTGCCAACCGGTCAAGGACGTGGTCATCTGCGACTCCAAAGGCGCGATCCACAAAGACCGCGGCGATCTGAACGACATGAAGAAAGGTCTGCTCGCCTACACCAACAAGGAAAACCGGCAGGGCACACTGAAGGAGGTGCTCCAGGGCGCGGACGTGTTCATCGGTGTCAGCCGCGGCAACATCATCGATGCGAATGATGTCAAAAACATGGCTGATGACTGCGTGATTCTCGCAATGGCGAACCCGACGCCGGAGATCATGCCGGACGAAGCGAAGAAGGGCGGCGCGGCGGTCATCGGTACGGGGAGAAGCGATTTTCCCAACCAGGT
>JANQKH010000234.1 GCA_028281215.1 Phycisphaeraceae bacterium
GGACCTCACTTCCATGGAAGGCGGCGGCGGTTTCCTCAACAAGGGCACACTGCTGATTCTGTTGATCGCACTGGTCGGCGCCGGTTCGCTATACGCCATGCGCGCCACGCAGACCGACATGTCCGACGACGCCAAGATGAAGAAGATTCAGGCCGACGTCGAGAACAAACTGGTTGAAATCATGGGCGACACCGGCTTCGCCAACGAGTTGAGTTCCAACGCCGCCGTCACCGATGAAATCCTCAGCCACCTGACCAACAACGTCACAGAAAAACAAGTGCCGGTGGAGTTCACCAAGAAGAACCCATTCCTCCTGCCGCAAAAGAAGGTCGCGGCCAAGACGGACGACGGCCCGAAAGTGGACGAATCGGAGCTTGCCAAGAAGCGCGAACGCGAACAACTGTTACGCAAGCTCAACAAAGAACTTGAAGGCTACACGCTCAAGTCCGTCGTGCCCAACGGTCGTCGTTCCGTTGCGGTGATTGACAACAAGGTGCTTCAGGTCGGCATGAAGATCGGTAGTTTCAGGGTCACCAAGATCGAAAACGTCACCGTCCACCTTGAAGCAGCCGGCGAAACGTTCTCCATGACCCTTGATAACGACAATTGATCTGCGCTTGCAACGAGCAATATCCATGGGCAATGAAAACGACAACTGGATGGAAGGCCTCGAAGACCTGGGCGACCTGACCGGTTCCAATGAATCAGCGGACAGCGGGACTGGCAGCGGCGACGGCGGATCGTTCAGCGATCTCTGGTCGCCCGATGACGAAGCCGCCACCACCACCCTGCGCGATCTCGGGCAGGTGCTGTTGGACAACGGCGCGATCAGTTCCGAACAGTTGACCAGCGCCCGCAATGTCGTGCAGAACACGCCGGGCAAATCGTTGGCTGATGCGTTTCTCGAAAACGGCATCGACGAAGCCGAGGTGCAGTCGGCGCTGGCGATTGTCACCGGCATGCCGTTCGAGCGGTTCGCTGCCGACACCGTCCACGCGCGCTACCTTGATAAACTCGGGCTTGACTATTGCAAAAACCACGGCGTCATGCCGCTGCGACAATCGGGCTCACGTTTGATCCTCGGCGTCACCCGTCCGGACGACCTGATCGCTTTGGACGAAGTGCGTCACCGTCTTGGCGTGTCGGTCAAACCGGTAGTCGTGTGCCGCGCCGACATCAGCGCGGTCGTTGAAGAATTGCACGATGAAGACGCCGGCGGCATGGATGTCGACGAAATCATCGCGGACATCGATGAAGACGACGTTGAAGTCGTCGAGACGACCGAAGAGGAACTCGACCTCGAAAAGATGGCGGGTGAATCGCCGGTCATTCGCCTCGTCAACTACATCATTTTCGACGCGGTCAAACAGGGTGCCAGCGACATTCACATCGAACCGCAGGAAAAAAAGCTGAAGATTCGGTTTCGTATTGACGGCGTGTTGTTTGAATCGATGAACCCGCCGCACCACATGCACGCGGCGATTGTTTCACGTCTGAAAGTGATGGCGAACCTTGATATTTCCGAACGACGACTGCCGCAGGACGGGCGCATCCGTGCGATGGTGCACGGCCGCAAGTTGGACTTGCGTGTGTCCACGCTTCCGACCGCGCAGGGCGAGAAGGTCGTCATGCGTATCCTCGACACGCGCTCCATCCAGGTGGAACTTGATGCACTCGGCATGGACGAAGATTGTCTGCTGATGTGGAAGAACCAGATCAAGCAGCCGCACGGCATCATCCTCGTCACCGGTCCGACCGGTTCAGGTAAAACGACGACGCTGTATTCCTCACTGTCCCAGATGGACCCTGCGAAGTTGAATATCTCGACGGTTGAAGATCCGGTGGAGTATCACCTCAACGGCATCAGCCAGGTGCAGACACACGAAAAGATCGGTATGACCTTCGCCGCCGCGCTGCGCTCCCTGCTGCGTCAGGATCCGGACGTGGTGATGGTCGGTGAAATCCGCGACAGTGAGACAGCGAAGATCGCGATTCAAGCGTCGCTGACCGGTCACCTTGTGCTTTCGACGTTGCATACGAACGACGCGCCGAGTTCGATCACGCGCTTGATCAACATCGGCGTCGAACCATACCTCATCGGCAGCGCGGTCAATGCCACGCTCGCTCAGCGCCTTGTGCGAAAAATCTGCCAGAACTGCAAAGTCCAACAGAAGCCGACCGGCGACCTATTGGACCACCTCGCCGTACACGGCATCACCGCGGAAGAGATGTTCATCGGGGAAGGCTGCGAGCGCTGCCGCAACACCGGTTACGCGGGGCGGCTCGGCCTCTACGAAATCCTCGTCCTCGACGACATGCTGCGCGACCGCGTGGCCGGCAACCCAAACGTCACCGAGTTCCGCCGCCTGTGCGTGGAACGCGGCATGAACACGCTGCGCGTCGACGGCTTCCGCAAAGCAGCGCGCGGACTAACCACTGTTGACGAAGTGTTGCGCGTGACGGAAGCGACGATCTAGAGCGAATCAACTCCACCTCACTGCATCGACATGCCAATGAGCATCAACGTGCCCATCCCCAGCGCGATGGCGCTGTTGAAGATCAGGCCGAGGATCGCGAGCACTTTCTTTCGATTCTGCTGAACGCACCCGGCGATGCCCAAGCCCATACCAATGAACGCCGCAAGCATCGCCAGCAGAATCACGCAACCAAACGTCATCATCATCGGATCGTTCTGGTTTACCTGCCCTCCAGGTCCGACCTTTGACAACACCGCGACGAAGCTGATGATAATCGCCAAGCCGGCAATAACCGCAATAATGAACGACGACGTGCCAAGCGGGTTGCCGGATTCCTGCTGGTACCCGGGCTGGTAATACCCCGGCGGCGGGGTGAAGCCGGGGCCGGGCGGGCGAGGCGTCTGGCCCTGGTAGTACGGCTGGGGGTTGTAATTGGTGCGTGGGTCGTTGTTTTCAGCCACCGGCGGGCTCCTGTCTCTGCCGTGAATTCAGTGCAGCCCGATTGTAATCCATTTCCGCGCCGGCGACATCGATGCTACCTTGCCTGCCATGGCACGACGTTCCCGATCTATGTACATCGCATCCATTGGTGTTCTTTTTTTGGCATTTTCGGCGGCGCACAGCGTCGCTGCTGATCCGGTCAACACCGCCCACGGAAAAACCGCCGACTTCAAATCCGTCGATCAATTGATCAAGCAGGCGATCGAGCGCGGCGACGTTCCCGGCGGCGTGCTGGCGGTGATGCATCGCGGGAAAACGGTGTACATCAAAGCTTACGGGCATCGTTCGTTGCAGCCGACCAAAACGCCGATGCGGCGTGACACCATTTTCGACCTCGCATCGCTGACCAAACCGATCGCCACCGCAACGTCTGTCATGATTCTGATCGACCGCAGCAAGATCGATCCCCAAGCGCCTGTCGCGAAATACATTCCCGAATTCGGCAAACACGGCAAAGAAACCATCACCGTCGAACACCTGCTGCTTCACCGCGGGGGATTAATTCCCGACAACCACCTGAACGACTACAAGCAAGGCGTCGCCAAGGCGTGGCAGAACATTCACGCGTTGAAGCCGCGCACCAAACCGGGCGACGCGTTCAAATACACCGACGTCGGCTTCATGGTTCTGGGTGAGTTGGTCAAGCGCGTGGACGGTCGGCCGTTGGATCAATTCTTTGCCGAGGAGGTCGCTAAACCATTGGGGCTCAAGGACACGGTGTTCAATCCACCAGCCGCGAAGCGTGAACGTTACGCACCGACGCAACAGCGCAACGGCCAATGGATGCAAGGCCAAGTGCACGATCCGCGCGCGTACCTGCTCGAGGGCGTCGCGGGACATGCGGGCTTGTTCTCAACGGCGGACGATCTGACGCGGTACGCATCGATGCTGCTGAACGAAGGCGAACTGGACAGCAAACGCATCCTTTCAGCGAAGGTCGTTCAAACCATGATTCGTGGGCGATGGCTTGCCGACGGCACGGGCGGCCGCGCGTATGGCTGGGATGTGGACACCGGATACTCCTCGCCGCGCGGGGCGCACCTGCCGCGCGGCGTGTCGTTCGGCCACACCGGCTTCACCGGCACGTCCATGTGGATCGACCCGGTTTCCCAAACCGTGATCATCCTGCTGACCAACCGTGTGCACCCCGACGGCAAAGGCCGAACCGTCGCGCTGCGGCGGGCGGTGGGCACGGCCGTGGTAGAAGCGCTCGAACGCAGCGAACAGAGTGGGCTAGGCCGCAAGCGGCTGGTGTTGCCGGGGATTGATGTGTTGCAGCGCAGCGATTTCGCGGCGCTCAAAGGCCGCAAGGTCGCGCTGATCACCAACCATACCGGCCGATCGCTTGAGGGTAAACGCACGATCGACCTGCTCCATGAATCGGGGCACGTTGAACTGAAAAAAATCTTTTCGCCCGAACACGGCCTGCACGGCGTGATTGAAGGCAGCGTCGGCGACATCATCGACATCAAAACCAAAGTGAACGTGTTCAGCCTGTACGGCAAGACGCGCCGGCCGACGGCTGACATGCTCCAGGGCGTGGACACCATTGTCTTCGATATCCAGGACATCGGCACGCGGTTTTACACCTACATCACCACGCTTGGTTACGCGATGGAGGAAGCCGCAAAAGCGAAGGTGCGTGTCGTCGTGCTCGATCGGCCGAACCCAATCGCCCCGCTGGGTGTGACCGGACCGGCCAGTGAAAACGAACGGCTTAGTTTCATCGCGTATCGACCGATGCCTGTCACGCACGGCATGACCATCGGTGAACTCGCGTCGCTGTTCAACAAGCAATACAAAATCGGCTGCGACCTTCAGGTGATCAAAGTGCAAGGTTGGCATCGATCCATGTGGTGGGATGAGACCGGCCTCACGTGGATCAACCCTTCGCCGAACATGCGCAATGTCACACAGGCGCTACTCTATCCAGGCATCGGTCTGCTCGAAGCGTGCGATCTGTCGATCGGCCGCGGAACGGATCAACCGTTTGAACTGTTGGGCGCACCGTGGATCAACGGCCCCCAACTGGCGCGCGACCTGAACGCGCACAACCTGCCGGGCTTGCGCTTCGTGCCGATCGAGTTCACACCTCGCGCCAGCAAACATTCGGGCAAACCGTGCCAGGGCGTTTACATCGCCGTCACCGACCGCAGCAAGGTGCAACCGGCCGCGACCGGGATGACCATCGCGTGGCAGTTGAACCGCACGTACGGAAGCACGTTCGATGCGAAATCCATGTTGCGCATGCTGGCCAGTCATCGTGCGTGGCAGCAGATGATGACAGCGCGGGCAGCGAACACATTGACAGATTCGTGGGCAAAGGACGTTGCGAAGTTCAAGGCGATGCGCAAGCCGTTTCTCTTGTACCCGGACAAGTGAACGGGCTTCGATTGGCTTTTGCATCAAATGGAATGAACTGGACGATAACTATCGAATGCCCACTCCCGCGCCAATCCTCGCCACCAACATAGATGACCTGCTTGCCGACCTGAACGTGCCGTATGAATTGGATGCGCCGATTGGAGAGCGAACATGGTTTCGCATCGGCGGTCATGCCCGCGCACTGGCTCGGCCCCAATCGATCGAACAGTTGTCGGCGCTGGCGGCGCGGTGTCACGGCGCGGGCGTGCCGATGTACGTGCTCGGCAGCGGCGCGAATCTGCTCGTGTCCGATCGCGGGGTTGACGGCGTGGTCGTGACTCTGGACGCGCCCGCGTTCAAACAGGTGACGCTCAAACCGGGCGCGACACGCGTCGGCGCGGGGGCGGACCTGATGAAACTCGTGCTTGCCACCGCGAAGGCCGGCCTCGCCGGCCTTGAAGTCCTCGCAGGCATCCCCGCCACCGTCGGCGGTGCGGTGCGCATGAACGCAGGCGGCGCGTACGGCGAGATCGGCAGAGCCATCCGACGCGTCACCGTGATGGACGACCAAGGCATCATCACTGATATCGATCACCGCGACCTTCGCTTTGCCTACCGCCGCAGCCACATCGCCCAGCGATTCATTCTCGAAGCAGAATTTGATCTGACCGAGATGGACGCCGACGCTTTGGGCCAACGTGTAAAGGAGATTTTTCTTTACAAGAAAAACACGCAGCCGTTGGGCGACAA
>JANQKH010000238.1 GCA_028281215.1 Phycisphaeraceae bacterium
TCGCACTGTCCGCCGTCTGGCCCTGCGGCACCAGCCGGGGCATGGCGTCAACCAGCGCGATCAAACCGTGGTCATGCACCTTGATTTCCTGCCGGGCGGCGCCCTGCATCACGTCGTAGGTCGGCGACTCAAAGGGTTTGTGCTCGATGGAAAACTCGGACGGGAGATGGGCGGCGTCATCCGTGGCCGTCGCTTGCGGTGGTGAAGGCATCGTGCTCATGAGCGGCATGATAACGAAACGAGCCATGCTTGAAACGGGCCTGTCGGCGTCGTCATGGCGCCAACGCCAACCTTTAACTACGCACACGTATTGATCGACCCGCCACGACGATCTACAATGAACGCTCATGATCGGAGGCTCCGCCATGTGCAACGCACAGACGAATCATCCACTTCGATTCACCATCACCAGTGCCGTAACGTTGGCGATCTGTTTCTGTGGCATCGCCGCGTTCGCCGCCGATCAACCTAACGCCGGCAAAAAAGACAACAACAAGCAACCCGTCCCACTCGATGCCAAAGCCCCGCGGTCGCTCAACGAATTGGACGACCAACCCGGTCGCGTCAAACCCTTGGCCAAACGACCGACCTCCGCCAAACTTGAACTGATCTCCAAAGTCACACGCGACATCGCCAACGAAGCGCGGCGTGACTGGAAAAAAGAACGCGCCTTCCGGCGCTATGCCGACTATTCCAGCCGCGTGCAGTTCGGCCTGTCCAATCGGCAGATCATTGCCGCCCTGCTCAAAAAGCAGGACAACCACCCCGCCGTCGACGCCTATATCCGCTGGCAATTGCTCAGTTTCGCGCCCGACTTTTCCGCTCTTCGCGAATTTGAATACAAACGCCTTGTCGCCACCATGCCTGACCTGACCCATCTGCCGCCGCCGCCCAAACCCGGCAACATTCTCAAAGGTGAAAACGGATCCGGCGCGTACTTCTTCAGCGGCCGACAACGCGCCTTCCTCAGCGACCTCGTGCCCGTGCCCGGCACCGGCGCGTCCAACCCCAGGCTCAGCGTAATCAACTCCGGCGCCGGCATCAGTGCCGCCACCTTCGATCCGCAAAAAGCCATCTCCGTCGCACGCGATCACACCTACGACTACGTCAAAGCCAAGTCGACCGTCGAATACCTCAACGGCCCGGCGATCCACTATCGTGACGCCCTCGTCCGCATGCTTCCCGCCGGCGCTGGCGTTCGACTTGAAGCGATGTTTGTGGACATGAAGGACCGCATATACGCCGGCGACCCCGGCTACAAAACGGCTGCTCAGGAATTCTTCAACGAAGCCCAACGCACCCGCAACGACAAATCCATCGACGCCCGCACTCGCGCCAAACTCGTCTACCAGATGCGCGACCTGTCTCGTAAACGCACCGCTGTGGTCCGTAAAATCCAAATCGACGACGCCGGCAACATGCGCGAGGAACACGATGTGGTCGCCTTTCCGAAAAAATTCGTCCCGCCGTTAATTGCGAATTTGAAGGGCCCACAGGACGAAGACGCAGAACAGCCCAAGCCGGCGCCGTGAACAATTCACTCAGCGAATGGAAGGCGGGTGGCTGGGGCAAAGGAAGCTAGGCGACGTGCCCCAGTGGGTCTTTTCGATTCAGGCGCGAGGCTCAAACGTGATCCGTATCACTGTGGCACGCAAAGCCTTTGCCACAGGCACCCCGCGCTTCGCCGAACACGAATCGCGAACGCGCAGCAACGCCGGCGTTTGACTTACAATCAAACACAAGGAGGTCTCCCATGTCACGACCGTGCTTCTTTCTCATCAGTCCGATCATTGCAAGTGTGTTGATCCTTTCCGCTTGCTCAGACACCACGGCCGAGCAGGACGCCTCTTTCAAACACGCCAAGTCGGCGTCCGCCGCGCTGCTTCATTCGACTCACTTCGGCAAGGAACTCGGTCTCAGCAAACGGGGACAAGACGCGATCAAACAACTGGCGAAGCAGATGGAAGCCGTCCGCAACGTGGAACGCAACGGCCCAGGCTACAAGTCGCAAACCATTCCGTTTCCGCTGCTGCGCCGGCCTTCCGATACCGGCGAGTCATTTTTTCGAAGGCGGTGGCAGTGGTTCGCGGCACAAGTCGAAACCGAACTGCCGGAAGAGGATCTCAAAAAAATCAAATCCGCCAACCTGTCAGGCCCGACCATCAAGGAACTTTCGGGCGACCGCGGCTTCACCATTTCCTGGTCGGTCAACGGCCAATCGGCATCAACCACGACCAACATGCCCGGTTTCATCGCCGACGTGGATGAGGCATTGAAAGCCGTCAACGACGCCGACAAAAGACGTCAGCGTGAAGCGTTGGACTGGCTCGCCGGCACGCAACCCGACACCGGTCGCCGTGACGACGTGGTCAAAGCACTGAAGACCTACCTCGACGCCGATTCACCGGCCAAGAACCACGCCATCGCGGCATTCGGCAACTGGGCGAACGCTGACGACATCGCTTATGTTCGTTCCCTGCTCGATCTTCAACAGAGCGCGCAAATTGAAGCGGCCATCCGCATGCTGGTTCGCATGAAGGACGATCAACTTTCAGAATTGTTCGTCAGCCGGATTGAGAACAGTCGCTTCCGATCGCGCGTACAGAACGCCCTGTCGTCCATGGGCAAAGAAGGCGAAACCGCCGCAGTCGCGCTGTTGCCGGTTGAAAACAAAAAGCTGTTCACCACGGCGTGCGGCGTGCTGGCACGGATTGGAGGTCAACATGGACTGGACGCCTTGAAAGCGCACCTCGAAGCAGCCAAGCCTCACATCGATCGCGGCGCCGCCGAGCGCGCGGTCGGGTTGATTGAAGCAAGGCTGAAAGTCAATGAACCAGCCGCGGAGTAAGCCATGGCGAACATGTGTCAAGTCACCGGGTTGAATCGCACGGCCATACCAGCCGGATTGCTCCTGTTTGCTGTAGCCCTATGGTGACAACCGCGTGTGGTGAAACCAGGGGAGAAGATCGATCCCGACTGTCTCATTCGTGTATTCAACAAGTTGATCATCATGCAAGCCACCATCATCACCCAAGCCCCGTTGCGTCTCATCACCGCACGGTCGAAAACATTCCCCGCCGGCAACCGCGCGGCGTTTGACGCCATCGAATCGCAACTTGATTCGCTGCGCGGCCGAAAGTTTTACGGCCTCGTCTATCCCACAGAAAACAACGTGGATTACTACGCCGGCCTCGTACCCCAAAGCGACACGGAAGAGTTGGCGTTCAAAGACTCGGGGTTCGATATCAAAGTCATCGATGGCGGCCCATGCGCCCGAATCAAGTTGCACGACTGGTCATCCAAAACAGACCAAATCGGCCCCGCGTTCGCAACCATGATCAACCAATACGGTTTTGATCCGTTGCGCCCCCAAATGGAGTTCTACCGAAGCTTGAGCGAACTCCATCTTCTTTTGCCCATTCCGGAACAATCGGCGTTGAAGCAACAATGTGAACACGAGGGAGCCCGGTAAGCCAAGTCATTTGACCTGACAATGTCGCACTGGGCGCAACTGGATGAGTTCACATGAAGGTCAGGCGGCTTGTTCCAGTTGCACCACCGACTATCGCCCCTCCCAGCAACACCCGCTTGAGTACATCCTCATTTTACAATTTGTTTGGATTTTGATATGATATTGTGTTCCCGCGATTTCCCGTCGCCGTCCTGTCTCGTGGAGGATACCGGTTTTGGGTTTTTGGGTTTCCAACCTCGATTTATTTCGGGCATACCCGTCCTCCAAGACGGAGACGAAACCTGTGCGCACAGGTTTCGTTAAACCGTGTCCGCCGGACATGTCCGGACACGTTCCGGACATGGTTCCGGACATCGAAATCGGTGTTTTTAATCGAAAAATGAGGGCCGGACGTCCGGACATTTCGACCGGACATTGGGTTAAATCAAGTTATTACAAAGGGTTAAGGCCATTTCAAGGAGGTTGGGGGTACCCCCATGTCCGGACACACACGTTTGTGCGCGCCGTATGTTCGATACTGGTGCGCACATCAGCAATGCGAACCGCGACGTGTCATCACAGGCGCTTTCAAAAGAGAAGAGGCGATGGTCAACCGCTGACCTCCATCAACGCCAGCGCGAGGTTGAGCACGATGAAGAAGCCGGCGATGTCGATGAAGGTCATCAGGATGGGTGCGGCGGCCATGGCGGGGTCGATGTTCCACTTCTTCAACAGCAGAGGGATGACCGCGCCGAGCACGACGCCGAAGATGCTGGTCAGGGCGATCGCGCCGCCGACGACGGGGCCGAGCATGGGATAATCGGCCCGCATGAGCATGGCGACGATGCCGATGATCGCGCCGATGACGATGCCGTTGACCACGCCGAGCATGATCTCCTTGCCGAGCACGCGCATGACATCGTTAGGCTTGAGCAGACCAAGCGACAGTTCGCGGATGCTGACGGCAATGGACTGATTGCCCGCCGCGCCGCTCATGCCGGCAACGAGTGGAAGAAAAATGGCCAGCGCCGTGACCTGTTTGATCACGTGTTCGTACTGGGCAATGACGAAGGCGGACGCGATGAACAGCGGGATGTTCGGCGCAAGGAAAGCAAGCCGACGGACACACCGTTCCCACAAGCCCATGGAGCGAAGCTCTTCACCGCGAATGATGCCGAACAGTTTGCCGAGGTTGTCTTCAGCCCGTTCGCCGATGTTTTCCTGAAGGTCAGCGTGATCGATGACGCCGATCAGATGATCCGATTCATCGACCACGGGAATAAGCGTGAAGTTGTGGCGGTCGAAGACGTCTTCGATTTCATCCAGCGACTTGTCCACGGAAACACGAATGGGATCGGTGCGCATGATGTCGCCGAGCTGGCGCGACGGCTGGGCGAGAATCAACTGGCGCAGTCGCACGACGCCTGCGAGATGATGTTCTTCATCGACGACGTACATGTAGCGAATTTCGTAGTCTTCGTACTCTTCCTTCTTCATGCGCAGATCGTTGATGACCGTTTCGACGGTGGTGTCGGCGGCATAGGCGAGGTACTCGGTGAACATGATGCCGCCGGCGGTGTCGGGGCCGTATTCCAACAACGCGCGGACGTCCTTGACCTCCTCCGGGTCCATCTTCTCGATGATGGCTTCGGCGTCGGCTTCGTCGAGTTCAAGCAGGATGTCGGCCTGGTCGTCCGAGTCGAGTTCATCAACGATGGCGGCGGCGGTCTCGGCGGGCAGTTCCTCGATGACATCGGCGACCTGATCGTCCTCGAAGTGATCGAGGAAGTCCGCAGCGAACTCCGGGCTGACCAACTCGAACAGATGCGTGCGATGCTCTTCCGAAAGGCGCGCAATGGTGTAAGGCGTTTCCTCCGGCGGCAGAAGCTGAAGGAATGCTTCGAGGTGCGCGGCATGATTGCTGTCGATGATCTTCGCCAGCTCATCCCAGGGCGTGGCCGAGATTTGCGCTTCTTCGGGCATGCCGATCTCCATCGCGCTTCGGCGCGAAGCGACATGGTAGACCAGAAATGTGATCAAAGCGCGCGGATGATCAAACTCGACATCGACCGGGTTTGCGCAGGACTATTGGAATCGCTTGGCCCACGTCGGAATCGCATCATGATCGGTCAGGTCAAAATGCAGTGGGGTGATGGTGATGTAGCGTTGGAACAGTGCGTCGACATCGGAATCCGGTGGCGTGTATCGAAACTTGAATCCGTCAGTCATTTCATAGTGCCGTACCTCGTCGTCCGACTCGCGGAGGATGAACTGTTCCTGAAGCGGGCTGTCAGAGATGGGCACGACGCGGACGCCGCGCGGCTCGTCACCTTCGATGGTGCGGGGAACGTTAATTGTCAACAGCGTGTGCGGATCAAGCGGCTTGGCGAGGATCGATTCAAGCACGGACTGAACCTGCGCGGCGCCTCGCTCGAAATCGTTTTCCTCAGGCGGACCCAGATGCAGACTGACGGCGATCGCGGGAATGCCCATGAAAGCGGCCTCGCGGGCGGCAGCGACGGTCCCGGAGTAAATCACGTTCAAGCCGACATTCGCGCCGGCGTTCATGCCGCTGATGACCAGATCAATCGGGTGCGGGACGAGTTCGGCGACGGCGAGTTTGACACAGTCGGCGGGTCGACCGTCCACGGCGATGCCCTTGAAAGTGTCTTCCTCAACCTCAGCCGCCACGACTTCATGCGACGTCGCCATGGGACGATGAAACGTGATGGCGTGGCTGGTCGCCGACTGGACGGACGCGGGCGCAACGACGTGGACCTCACCAAGATGGCGAATCACACGGTGCAAAGCCGCGATGCCCGGCGCGTGAATGCCGTCGTCGTTGGTGAGCAGGATGCGCATGGGAGGCATGATAGGTTGGTTGACGGCGTGTGTTATCTGTTTGGAACACCGAGGGAGGTGAGGATAGATGAGGACATAGAGAGGAATTTGAATTGGATTCAGATTGCGCGGGGAAATGCGGGCATTCCCAATCATGCAGAAACAATAGCCATCCAATTCATCCTCTTTTTTAATCTCATCCCCTCTCGGCGTCCTCGGTGTGCCAACCGGTCAGCCCACACCACCCCACACGCCGGGAGAATCTTTCCTAGAATTGTCCGTTCCCCCGACCTGGAGATTCACGACATGGCCGGTCACAGCAAATGGGCCAACATCAAGCACCGCAAGGCGCGGCAGGATTCCAAGCGATCGAAGATCTGGAGCAAATGCGCCAAGGCGATCATGGTTGCCGCCAAGAACGGTGGGGGCGATCCCGATTCCAACCTCACGCTGCGCTACGCGATCGACGAAGCCAAAGCGGCGAACATGCCCAAGGACACGATCGAGAACGCCGTCAAGAAAGGTTGCGGCGAACTCGAAGGCGTCAGTTATGAAGAGATCGTCTACGAAGGGTACGGCCCGAACGGTGTGGCGATCATGCTCGACATCCTCACCGACAACCGCAACCGCACCGCCGGCGAAGTCCGCAAAATCTTCGAGAAAGGCGGCGGCAGTCTGGGCACGTCCGGCTGCGTCGCCTATGTCTTCAACCAGCGCGGGCAGATCTTTGTTATGAAGGATGGTGTCGACGAAGACACGCTGATGATGGCCGCACTGGATGCCGGTGCGGAAGACATAGCCGACGAAGGTGAAGGCTGGGTCGTGGACACCGAGCCGGCGAATTTCATCACCGTGCGCGAAGCCATTGAGGCCGCGGAAATTCCAATTGAATCCGCCGAGATCACCATGGTCGCCAGCAACACCGTCGAATGCACGGGCGACGATGCACGTAAGGTGTTCAACCTGATCGACACGCTCGACGACCACGACGATGTGCAGAAAGTTCACGCCAACCACGACATCCCGGAGGAAGAACTGGCGGCGCTGGAGGGGTAATGAATCGGGTCGACACAGGAACACGTGCATGAAGCGAACGTTGAGACAGATCGCGCTCCTCCTTGCCGGATTACAGGTGTTCGCATGTGCAGGGCATGCTGTAAGCAGCCCGGAGGAAAAAACCAACGAGCCACTCACGTTCATTGACAACGGCATGATCCGAGTTGGCGTGAAGAAGGCGGCCGGCGCCGCGATCGCCTGGTTCTCCGACAGCAAAACCAAGCGCAACCTGGTGAACCATTACGATCGCGGCCGATTGATTCAGCAGTCGTACTACGGCAACGTGGACGGATCGAAGTGGGCGGACAAACCGTGGCGATGGAATCCAGTTCAGGGCGGCGACTATCGCGGCAAGTCGGCCAAGGTGATCAAGTTCAAGGCCGATCGACACAAACTCTACGCCAAAACCCAACCCGTTCACTGGGCGACAGGCCAACCGATCACCGACGTCACGATGGAACAATGGATCACACTCGACAAGCGCGTAGCGCATGTTCGCTTCAGGATGGTTTACCGTGGCAAGGTCACCCATCGGCCTCGCCATCAGGAGATTCCAGCCGTGTTCGTGGATCGCAGCCTGGCGACATTGCTGTTGTACGATGGCGATCAACCTTGGCGGCAACAACCGGTCAGGCGGTTGCAACCCGGGGAAACGAATGAGTATCACCGGATCACGGAGAACTGGGCCGCGTATGTCGACGACCAAGGCATCGGACTTGGCGTCTACGTGCCGACGGCTGAGCGAATCACCTGTTATCGCGTGGCCAAGCCCGGCGAACGAGGTGCGTGTTCGTATTTCGCACCGATTGCGACGTTCGGCATCAAGTCCGGTTTGGCATTCAGTTACGACGTCTACCTCACCATTGGATCCGGCAACGAGATCAGAAAGACGTTCCAAACCATTGCCAAGGAAAAGGCAAGCGAATGAACCTGCGACCTAGACAGGCCGATCCCAATGACGGTGCCCCAACATGACCGATCACATGACCCGATCACGACAAGTCATCGGCATGTCAGACACGGCGTGGCAGGCATGCATCCTCGGTTGGGCATTCGGAGTGGTGGTCACGATCGCACTTATGGTCATCGGTAAAGAGTGGTGGACGATTCTCGCAACGTTTCTCGGCTTGATGCTCTGTATGACCTACCGCATCGTGCTGACGCGGCAGAGCATTCGCATCGCCTTGATGATTCCCTGGTTCTCGAAGGAAATCGCATGGCGAAACATCGCCGGGGTGGAGGTTAACGAATTGCGTAACGCCGTGCGGTTGCGGCTGACCGGCGGCGTCGGCGTCGTCGGGTTGCCGCAATGGTTTACTTCGATGGATGTACAAACGCTCGCGCAAATCTGCTCGCAATGGCATGGCACGCACATGATGCGGACCTGCGAATCCTGCGGTTATGACCTGTTCGGCACGCAATCGTCAACCTGCCCGGAATGCGGGCACGATATCCCTCAATTGCCTGAAACAGGCGAAAACAATGGCAATCATAGACTGGGCCAATCACCGATGGTCGGGTCCAATCCAACGTCGATACAATAGTGAACCGGCACGACCGACCGCACCAACCGCTTTGCATTGACTCGGACACGAAGCCCGCTGGAATTGACACATGAATCGACAGTTGAACCGAATTATGCCCGACAGTTCACGGATCGCACTCACGGCCATCACTGTGGTGATGCCCGCGGCTTCAGCTAATGCCGCC
>JANQKH010000256.1 GCA_028281215.1 Phycisphaeraceae bacterium
CATCGAAGCGTGCGACCTCGCTGACATTCGGCATCGCGCGTTTGGTGAACTGTCCGTCGGGCAACAGCAACGTGTCACGCTGGCCCGCGCGCTGGCGCAGGCGTTCGATGCCGACCCGCAACGCCATGCGATGTTGCTTGACGAACCGGTCAGTGCGATGGACCTGCAACACGCCCACGCAACGATGGCGCAACTGCGCGGGTTGGCGAAGCGCGGGTTCGCCGTGGTCGCGGTGTTGCACGACTTGAATCTGACCGGGATGTACGCCGACGATGTGTGGCTGCTGCATGAAGGGCGGCTGTTGCACGCCGGGCCGTGGCAAGACGTGATGCAGCCGGCGATTCTCGAGCCGGTGTACGGCGTGGCGATTTCGCAAGAATCCAGCGACGCCGGCGACCGGCCGATGTTCCGGGTCGCCCAAGCGGCTACAATGCCCTGAAGCGAACGCCCGGAGGTGCACCTACGTTATGCCTATTGATATTCCCATCATCACGCTGGCCGGCATCGAGGACTTCATCGTTCCGATCATTGCCGTGATCATGGTGATCTCCGGCATCATCAATTCGAGCCGGGAAACGAAGAAGGCGAAGGATGCCCGCGCCCGCAAGCGTGCGGCGCGCACCGGTGGCAACTCAGGAAGCAATATGGGCTCGACCATCGGCGCTGACAGTTCGGAAGGCAATCTGCCCACGCTGGAACAGATTGCCGAGCAGCGTCGCCGGCAGTTGGATTCGCTCAGCCGTACGCGCAAGCCGAAACCCCAGCCCAGGCCGCCTGTCCAGCAATCGCGCGACGCGATCGCCGCCGAGCGTGCACGGGCGCAGCAGGAATACCAGGCCCGCGCTGAGGCGTTGCGCAAGGAGCAGGCCGAAGCCGCTGCCCAGCAGCGCATCGCCGAGCGCCGTCAACAGCAGGCAGAACAACTTCGCCGTCGACAGGAACAGGCGCAGCGCCAGCGCGCCGCCCGCGCTCAACAACAACAGCGCGCCCAGCAGCAGCGAAGCCTTCAGGCGTTGAAGTCCAGCCAATCAGAATCGATTGTGTCTTCCCAACTCGGCCACGGCGCAATCGATGTCGAATCCACCCATGTCGCTGACGGCGAAGTGCATCGCCACGTGCCGGATGTACCCCCGCTGCCGATCGTTCAGATCGGGCACGCCAGCGAGATTCGCCAACTCGTCAAAGGCCACGCCCTGCGCAACGCCATCATCTTGAAGGAAGTGCTGGACCGTCCGCTCGCCTTGCGCGATCCGGATGAACAATCCGATCCGTTTGCGATCTGATTCGTTTGCGATCTGATTCGGCACCGTCGTTACGATTTGCTCACGTTTGTCCCGTATCGTTATGAACCCATTGCGGCGACACGCCATGAGTGATCACGCCACCGCACTTGCCCGAACCCGCGTGATCGTGGGCGACATCACCACACTGACCGTCGACGCCATTGTCAACGCGGCGAATGAATCGCTGCTCGGCGGCGGCGGGGTGGACGGCGCCATTCACCGCGCGGCCGGGCCGCAACTGCTCGAAACCTGCCGCGCTCTTGGCGGATGCCCTACCGGTCAGGCCAAACGCACTGACGGATTCAACCTGCCCGCTTCGCACATCATTCACACCGTCGGCCCGGTTTGGCGCGGCGGACAACACGGCGAACCCGACCTGCTCGCCAACTGCTACCGCAATAGCCTGCAGCTTGCCGCTGAACATGAACTTCAATCGATCGCGTTTCCATGCATCAGCACGGGTGTATACGGCTATCCGATCGAGCGGGCTGTGCTGATTGCGTTGGAAACCACCGTCGACCACCTGAGCCGCTGTCCACTTCCAACGAGGGTGACGTTTTGCTGTTTCTCGCAAGATGACGCCAACATTTACAACCATGGCATAGATCAGATGCTTGCGTCATGACCGGTCGCTTGCAATGGGTGCATCAAACCCTACTGGCAGAAAGATGTAGGGTTTGATGTACCCCTTGCGATTTTGGTGATTCGCCTCCGCGGATTCGATTCGCATACCATTGATGCATGTCCCTGATCGGAACGTACAAACTGAAGTTGGCAGACGGCCGCGTGATTGTGATTCGCGATGCAGAACTGAACGACGCCGAATCGTTGCTCGCCTGCACGCGCGCCAACATCGCCGACACCGACGTCCTGCTGATGGACCCCAGCGAGTTCAAAGTGACCGTAGAGGAAGAGCACGCATGGATCACCGAACTGCGCGACGCGGAGAATGCATTCATCATGGTCGCCGTCGATGAAGATGCTGTCGTCGGCGTGTTGGATTTTCGAACCTCGCGGTTCCTTCGCGAACGGCATCACGGCTCATTCGGCATCGCATTGAAATCCGGATACCGCGGTGTCGGTATCGGCACGCGCATGATTGAAATCATGATCGAATGGGTTCGCCAGCACCCCGAACTCGAACGAATCGGGCTGTCCGTGTTTGCCACCAATTCACGCGCGATCAAACTGTACGAATCGCTCGGGTTCAAGGCGTTCGGCCGCAGTCCCGGGCGGTACAAGTTGGCGGACGGCACCTACGCCGATAACGTGTTGATGTATCAATTCGTTCAACCTTCCGTGAAAGAACGGTGAGGATGAGCATCTAACAAACCGATAATCCAAGCAGGTCGCCCTCGCATTACCATGGAAAGCATGCATTCCACGATGACCGCCGAGCACCAACCCATCCACAACCCACCCGCCGACGCCGACACGGCCGCGCCTTCCACCAAATCACGACAGGCCGGCGTCGAAGAGGACACCAAGTCGTTCGTCCTCGACACCAATGTCCTGCTGCACAACCCGGCGTGCCTGTTCATGTTCGCCGACAATGAAGTGGTCATTCCGTTCACCGTGTTGGAAGAGATTGATCAGTTCAAGAAACAGAACGATGACGTCGGCCGCAACGCGCGTGAAGTGATCCGCCAACTCGACAAGCTACGCGACCGCGGCCGGCTCGCCGAGGGAGTGGAATGGAACGGCCACGGCGGGACGATCCGCGTCGCCTTCACAGAGGACGACCGGCCCAAATGGCTCCGCGCCGACCTGCCGGACAATCGCATCATCGGCGTGGCGTGGGGACTGCAACAACAAGGCCAACACGTCGTCTTCATCAGCAAGGACATCAACGTCCGTCTCAAGTCGGATGCGCTCGGCCTGCCGACCGAAGATTTCGAAGCGCAGAAGGTCGACGTCGACCGCATGTATCACGGCTACGCCGATGTGGCCGTGCCTGGCGAACTCATCGACGCGCTATACGAAGAGAAACAACTCGAACTCGAACGCATCACCGACTACCTGTTCGAACCGGCAGAAGACGGCGCCGACCCCAGACCCATTGAACTGGCCGGCAATCAGTTCCTCAACCTGCACGACCTTTCGGACAGTTCACACTCCGGCCTGGCACGCCGGCTTGCCGACACTGAGCATCTGATTCCTGTCCACGCGCCGCGCCGCCCGACGTTCGGCGTCATGCCGCGCAATGTCCAGCAAACCATGGCGCTCGACCTGCTGCTCGACGACGACATCAAACTCGTCACCCTGCTCGGTGGCGCCGGCACCGGCAAAACGCTGCTTGCGCTCGCGGCCGGCATGCACAAAACGCTCAACGAAGAACGCTACGACAAACTCCTGGTCGCGCGGCCCATCATGCCCATGGGCCGCGACATCGGCTACCTGCCCGGCAACAAGGACGAAAAACTCGCCGCCTGGATGCAGCCGATCTTCGACAACATGACCTACCTGCTGTCGACGCGCGGCGTCGGGTCGCAACACGCCGAATCGAAGAAGCCCGAACAGCGCATCGACTCGCTGCTCAACTCTGGGCAGGTCGTGCTCGAACCGCTCACTTACATCCGCGGCCGCAGCATTCCGAACCAATTCATGATCGTTGACGAAGCGCAGAACCTCACGCCGCATGAAGTAAAAACGATCGTCAGCCGCGTCGGCGAGGGCACCAAGATCATCCTCACCGGTGACGTCGGCCAAATCGACAACCCCTACCTCGACACCTCCAGCAACGGCCTGAGCTTCATGGTCGAACGCCTGAAGGGGCAGGCGGTGGTCGGTCACGTGACGCTGGCGAAAAGCGAACGCTCGGAACTGGCGTCGTTGGCAGCGGATAAGCTTTGATTCCATCCGCGCGCACACGTGCCATGGCTGGCTTGCCCAGCCGTGAAGACGGCCGCATACGAACAGGTCAACCGCACGGCTGGGCAAGCCAGCCATGGCACGCGAACTGCATGACAGAGCAGGTCCCACATCTCATCCTGATAAACTGCCTTTCCTCATGGCACAATCCCACGCGACGGGTTCTTTGATTGCCGGCTTGATGATGGCAGCCGCCTCGTGCAGCTTTGCCGACGATGTGCATGCGGAAAACACACCGGCGGATCATGTCGCCGCGTCTTCCGAATCCGACGCCCCTGCCTTCTTCGGCCCAGTCTTTCAACCTGATCGCATCATCGACACGCCCAAGGGGCTCGAACATTTTTCGCCGACGGCCAATGACATGGTCGAAGTCGACGGCGAGACGGCCTACTTCTTTGGCACGGTGACCAAGGTGAACGTGTGGGCGGTGATCGTGTGGTTCTGGCCTGAAATCGCCATGCTTGTACTGTTGATCTTGATCACCTGTTCGGCGTGGCGTTTGCGACGGGCGATCAAG
>JANQKH010000258.1 GCA_028281215.1 Phycisphaeraceae bacterium
CAAGTGGTACCAACGCGCCGCTGAGCAGGGCGATGCACTGAGTATGTCAGCGCTGGGCCAGCTCTACAATGAAGGCGAACTCGTCCCGCGCGACGCCGCCGAAGCCATCAAGTGGTTTGAAAAAGCCGCCGCCGCGGGAAGAAGTTACGCCATGCTGGAATTGGGCCACTTCTACAAAGAGGGCGACGGCGTTGAACAAAGCGACGCCAAGGCGCTCGAGTGGTACCGCAAAGCGCACGAAGCCGGCGACGGCTCGGCCGCGTTCTTCCTCGGCGAAGCCTACGTCAACGGCGACGGCGTCGAACGCAACATCGCCCGTGCGATCCCACTCTTTCGCGAAGCCATCGAAGACGGCAGTGCGTCGGCAATGTATTCGCTCGCACAAATCTACCACCAAGGCGACGGTGTCCAGCGCGACATGGAAGAGGCGATTCGACTCTACAAGATGTCTGCGGAAGGCGGATTCGATTTTGCAAGCTACGCACTCGGCGACATCTATCTCAGCGGCGTCAGCGTGCTGCGCGATTACGACAAGGCGATCAAGTGGCTCAGCCGGGCCGCCGCCGGTGGTAACGAGTTCGCCATGAAACGATTGGGGGACGTGTACCTGACTGGACAGGGCGTGACCGCCGACGCCGCAAAGGCCGTCCACTGGTACACCCAAGCCGCCGAGCACGGTGACACGTTTGCGATGAACGATCTGGGTGATCTCTACCGCGACGGCCGACACGTTAAGCAGGATTACAAACGCGCGGTGGAGTGGTACAAAAAGGCGAGCGACCTCGGGAACGAGTTCGCGATGGTTGACCTTGGTCGCATGCACGAAAGAGGTTGGGGTGTGAAGAAGGACGCCGGCCGGGCGTTACTGATCTTCCAGGAGGCGTCGGAGTTGGGCAGTGTCGCCGCGACGTACAAAATCGCTGAGATGTTTGAACAAGGCCAGGGCGTTCAGGCCGATCCCGCCGAGGCCCGACGCTGGCGAAAAAAAGCTGACACCATGCGGGCGGAGCGGAATTAATGACGTGCAAATATTGGAAGGGATCCTTGTCCGCTAACATCAACGCCGTTCATCCGGTTTCCCCGCGTCTAGTTCCGCTACCAATTTCGCCAGTGCCTCGGCGTTCTGCGATTCCACCACCTTCGCCACGCGCTCCGGCTTCACCTTCAACCGATCGAGTGCCGTCTTCGCCCGCTGCCAGAGTTGTGCTTTCTTTTTCTCGGTCGTCGCCAGCCAGAGTTCGGTGACGATTTCCGACAACTTCGTCGTCTGGATCGTGTCGTGGTTGTCGTAGTAGCTCTTGACGATCTTCTGCTGGTGCCGACTCAGATTCTTGGCCATGGTTCTCGGATCCAAATTGGTGGGTGGGGTTGCGGGCGGGTCAGTGTAGCGTGTCGGCTATTTCGATTGGGTCGAGCGAACACGGTATGATGAACTCAATGTCATTGATGGAGGTCACTATGCACCAACGTACGTTAATATTCGCCGGTTTTATCTGTCTCGTATCGGCGCTGAGCGGCGCGGACGCCCGTGGCGCGAAGTTGGACATCGACGCCGCGACGCTTAAAACATGGGGGGAGGCGCAGTACGTCTTTTCCGGCAAGTTGGAATCGGTGGTCAGCGGACCGGTCGGGCTTTCCAATCCGCCGGTGTATACCACGCGCCTGGAGTTTGTAGTTGATCGCGTGTTTCGTGGGCCGATCAAAAAGGGTGACCGTCTCAAGTGTGCTCACAGCATCCGCCAGCAACAGCGTCCGGTTTTCCCGCAAGGCAAAGTTTGTCTTGTCTCCGCGTCGCAAACGCGCGGCTCCATCATCGTGCACGGCGTCGAGGAATCGACCAACAAAGCGCTGGCGAAAGTCAAACTCGCCTGCTCGATTCCCATCGGCTGGTCCGTGCAGCAAGGAACGCTTGTCTCACCTTGGGCAACACTGGGCGACAAAGCCTGGAAGGGTGACCTCAAAGGCGAATTGGTCTGCGGCAAGACGGGCCGACCTGCACTGCTTTGCGGCGATGGTATCGCCATGTCCGTCGCCAATGTCCCGCCGAAACAGGCCATCAGATGGACCAACCCCGATGGCGACGGCGAATACAAAATCACGCTGACCAACACCAGCAAGCAGGCCAAACAGGTGCCCGCACTCCTGACCGACGGCAAGCAGGTGCTGTGGAACGAGTGCATTGTGATCCTCTGCCAGAACAAAACCTACCACGTGCCGGGCAGCCGTGGTGTGCAAGGCGATGTCAAACCGGTCACGCTTCAACCCGGCCAATCCATCTCAACGGTGGTCAACGTTTTCAAACTCAAAGGTCCGAACTGGCCCCGCGGCGGTTACCGAATCGCGTTTCAATTCGCCATCGGTGAACTGTCCAGCGTGCAGTCTTTTTACTACCTGTCCCGCCATCACGACAAAGTACGCGCGGCGGTGCAGGGTGAATGAGAACCACTCGCCGCTGCACTATTAAAGCAACTTTTTCAACACGCCCGCCATCACTTTCGCCTGGCGCATGAAGCCGAGGTCGTTCGGGTGTGAGCCGTCGGTGGCGGCCTCGCCGTCGTTGCCCAACAGGTCGGCGCCTTCGAGGCAATGTAGATCTTTGACGCCTTCCTTTTGCAAAGTGGCAAATGCGTTCTTCAGCGCCGCGCGGCTCGCGGCGTGATGTTGTTGCCTCGCAGGCAGGAACCTGGCGTTCGTGAAGCTGCGATCTTCGACGAGCAGGATTGGTGTGGTCGGCCTCGCCTTGCGCAAGATGCGCACCAGCGGTGCGGCCCGTTGGGCGACCAGTGGACCGTTCATGTTCGGCAGGCAATCGATGACATACAAACAAGGATCAAGTTCACCCAACAACGCCGCCACTTCTTTTTCCATCTTGCCGTTGCCGGAGAAGCCGAGGTTGATCACCGGCTTGTCGAACCATCGCCCGAGAATCGCCGGATGCGGCATGCCTGGACGCGAGGCGCATGCGCCGTGCGTAATCGACGTGCCATAGAAGAGCAGCGGCTTGTCGGCGCGTGGCTTGATCAGTTTGAATTGTGCCGCCTGATTTATGCCGATCGCCAGGGATTCCGTGCCGTTGTAAAGCGGTAGGTAAATGCGGTAGCGACGTTTCCCCGGTTTGATGCCGGATACGAGCGTCGCCTGGTTCGTCTGCCCGCGCGGCATGCCGACCGCCAGCCAATACCATTTGCCATCTTCTTGAGCATAGAGGTCGATTCCGCTCACGCCCGTCGCCGGCATATGCGGCATTGACAGGTTGCGTGACAGCAACGACCACTTTGCCGTGATCGTTGTCGCATCAGTTTCGAAGTCCACGCACATGCCGGCCGAGTGCCGGCTCAGGTTCCAAACCGCGCCGCGCACTACGCCTTCCGCCTTTGCCGGTAAACGATCATAAAACCGCTTCGTCTGCGACCAGCCTTTGCCTTCCACGCCTGAGTTTTTTACGTCATGCCAGGTAATCTTGCCGGCATCGGCGGCTTGGACCCGACCGATGCCCGCGATCAAGGCGGCGCCCATGGCTGGGGACGATTGCAGAAAACGACGGCGTGTCAGGCGATGGGAATCCAGCATGTCAAACTCCTTACTCGAAACAAATGCGATACACCTTATCGCCGCTGCCGGTCATGCTCTTCTTGTGGCGGACGAGGATTTTTTCCTCTACCGAGCCGCCCACAGTGTTGCCGTCCTCAATCACCGGCCCCGACTGCACAAGGTAGTGCGCCACGTTGTAGACAAACTCCATCAGGTCCATCGGTTCCATCGGGCTGTTTTCCACCTCGATGTTCATCAGGTTGAACTGATCCATGCCGAGGGTATAGAGCCCCATGCCTGCGTCGTCCTGAACGAACTGAAACCGCATGAACAGATTCAACGGTAAGTGATCGGCGGCAGCGTCCTGACCCCATTCGACAAAGGTCTCTTTCGAGTTGGCAATGGAACCGTTGCCCCAGTAGACGCCGATCGCGTCAAAGCACTGAATGAATTCACACACAAAACGAATCAGCCGGCTGATCACGGTGTGAAGGCTCTCTCCGCGCATGGCGGTCACCAGGTAATGCGACCGATGCGCCGCCGCGGCTTCCCGACCGTCGGGCCAGAACGGATAATTGTCCGCCGCGTCCTCCGCTTCGCCCGTTGGAATCTTCGCCGGCATGTGCGCGACAAAGATCATCGTGTCGCCCAACTCAAAACTCCATACAGAGTCGTCTTTACTCTGGTATTTCAAGCCGCGAAGTCGCCTTGGCAACGCGGTGGAAAACACATCGTCGCCGACCGGGCCTTCGTCCGGGCTCAACACCATGCACAGGCTGAGCATCGACTTGTCATCGTCTTCTTTCTTCTTTTTCTTTCGACTGAACAATCCCATGGAATGGCCCCTCGTCGGTGTCTTGTTCAAATCTGTCGGCAATGTACGTGCCTCAAGCGGAGTCGCCCACTGATTCCACATGCAATTGCTCCGCACGATGTTGCGACCAGTCCGTTACCTGCAAATCCGGTCCGCCTTCATCATGCACCTTGATCAGGTTGTAAGAGTTGTCGCGCTGCGCGGGGATATAGCCGGCGTTGCGGATCAGGTGGCACAGGTACGCTTCGTCCAGGCAATACGTGGTGCCCGCGGCGCTGACCACGTTCTCTTCCATCATGACGCTGCCCATGTCAGTCGCGCCGTGGAACAGGCCGAGTTGGCCGATCTTCGGTCCCATCGTGACCCATGAACTGCCGATGGATTGCACGTTGTCGAAAAAGAGTCGGCTGATCGCCTGGGTGCGCAGATAATCGGTCGCGCCTGACATGCGAACGGATTTGCCAAAACCAGTAGCGATTTCCTCGCTCTTCAGTAGGTCATTTGAGTGGCTCGGTTTGGCCGCCGCAAGATCGCCGGGGAACGCCTGATCCGTTTCACGATCCCAATCCGGCAATCTGCCGAGCGGCGTGTTCTCCCGTTGGAACGGCCAACTGATAAATGCGTGATAGCGACCGGGCCAGCCGTTTTCGATCGCTTCGTCCTGCGCATCGCGAATACGCTGCATGTGATCGATGCGGTCGGCGATGCCTTCAATGTGTCCGAACATCATCGTCGCGCTGGTCGACATGCCGAGGCGATGGGCACAGCGCATGACGTCTAGCCATTGCTGGGCGGTTGCTTTGCCGAGACCGATCTTGCGGCGTACATGCTCGGCAAAGATCTCCCCGCCGCCACCGGGAATGGAATTGAGGCCTGCCGCTTGTAACCGGCGCATGATCGCTTCAAGTTTCGCTTGCCAGACGGCATCGTCCAGTGTGTGACTCTTGCCCGGCGGCGTTGTCGGAAAACCATCCAACTCAAACACCGCGACAAACTCCACAAACTCCGGCGGACTGAACGCATGCAGATGCACCTGCGGAAAGCCAGCCTTCAAACCGCGCAACATGTCTTCGTACCACTCGATCGGTAACTGCGGATGCATTCCGCCTTGCAGC
>JANQKH010000284.1 GCA_028281215.1 Phycisphaeraceae bacterium
ATTGATAATAAAAGTCGCCGTGTCGGCGAAAAATTTGTGCAATGCCTGGAGGTGATCATCCGGCAGTTCGGCCTCCGCCAGCGCGTTTTCCATGAACTGCATCCAACGATCCCGCGCCGCCTGATCGATCTTGAACGGCATGTGCCGCATCCGTAACCGTGGATGCCCTCGCTGCTCGATGTAATGCTGCGGCCCACCGAACCGGTAGATCAGAAAATCGGTCAGCCGCTGCCGGGCTCCATCCATTTCATCGGCCGGGTACATCGGCCCGAGAATGTCATCGCCGGGCACCTGTTGGTAAAAGCGTTCGACCAGCCGCGTGATGCCGTCGCCGCCGAGGATGTCGTAGATCGAGTTCATGCTATGATCAGTCAAGATTGATGTGATCCTGTTCGCACAGTTCTCTCAGTTCGTCAATTGATGTTGCATACTGAGCGTGAAAGAGCAATGTTGGCACCTTGTCGTGTGCATCGTCGGGTGAAGAGCGTAGCAACCTCAGCGCAATCGGCCAGACCACTTTGGCCATTTTGGGGTTAGCCTTGGTCCACGCGATCAACGCCTCTCCATTACGTGACAGGGCACGAAAGATCATTGTCTCACCACCACTGATGTGTGCTTTCCAGCGGTGGCAGTGCAGCCATGTTGGGTTTTCTGTATCAGCCGGTGTCCAATAGCCTGTGTCGATCAAGTATTGGACAAGATCGAGTGTGTAGTATTTGTACTCTTCTCGGTAGATGACGAATTCGGTGTACGGAATATTCCATTCGTATCTGCCTCGACATTGAAGTGTTTCAGGTGAAAACGATCCCCTACCACCCTTGCCCCAGGTGAATGCCGACCAGTAAGCACCGCCAACCAGCAATACGACGATTAAACACAGCGCCACGGCGAATTGACCCAGCCGGCCCGAGTCGGTTGGCTCATTATTGTTATCCTGTGCGTTCACTCCCTAACTTTAGGACGAGAGGACGAACCTGTCATGAACAGACGCCAATTCATCACCAGCAGCGCCGCCGTCTCCGGTGGTTTGGTCGGTTCGCATTTTGCGAACGCCAATGACGAATCCAAGGCGGCAAAAAAAGCCACGCCCAAGTCCGGCGCTCGGATCAGCAATCCTATTGCCGTATCCACCTATTCGTTCTGGCATTTTGATCCCAAGGAGCGGATGCCGGTGGACAAGTGCATTGATCACGCCGGGGAGATGGGTTTCGATGCTGTGGAGTTGCTCGAAGTGCAGATGCACCGCCGCGACAACGCCTACATTCGCGAACTGAAAAAGCGCGCACTGGTCAACGGCCTGGCGTTGTGCGGGATGTCCACCCACCAGGGGTTCGTCAATCCTGACAAGACGTACCGCATGCGCAACATCGAGAAAACCACCGCCAGCCTCGAACTGGCCTACAAACTCGGCATTCCCACCATCCGCGTGAACACCGGCCGATGGCGCACGAGCAAGAACTTTGACGAATTGATGAAGAACCGCGGCATCGAACCGCCGAAGAAAGGCTACACTGATGACGACGCGTATCCGTGGGTCATCGACGCGTACGGTCAACTCGCCAAGGAAGCGGAAAAACTTGGCATCGTCATGGGCCTGGAAAATCACTGGGGACTCGGCCTCACGCCCGAAGGCGTGCTCAAAGTTGTCAACGGTGTGAACTCCCCCTGGCTTCAAGTCACCCTCGACACCGGCAACTTCCTCGAAGACCCGTACGACCGACTGAAAATGCTCGCACCCAAGGCCGTCTTCGTGCAAGCCAAAACCTATTACGGCGGCGGCGTGTGGTACTCGCTCGACCTCGACTACGACCGCATCGCCAAGATCCTCCGCGATGTGAAATACAAGGGTTACATCTCACTCGAATTCGAAGGCAAGGAAAACGCCCGCACCGCGATTCCGAAAAGTTTGGCGCTGCTGCGGAATGCGTTCTCGGCGTGAACGAAGTGATGTTGCCTGGTCCGAGCCGGGCTGAGACCACCCGGTTCGGACGACAGTTTTGTGCATTGTGCTCGATTACACCGATCCCGCCCCCACGCCACCAGCTATACTTCCATAGATGAAAATTCTCCTCGCCAATCCCCGCGGTTTTTGTGCCGGCGTCAATATGGCCATCGAGTGCGTCGAGCAGGCGTTGCAGATCGTCGGCTCGCCGCTGTTTGTGTATCACGAGATCGTGCACAACCGCCACGTTGTCGAGCGCTTCGTCAAGGAAGGCGTGATCTTTGTGGATCACATTGATGAAGTGCCGCCAAACTCGACGGTGATTTTCAGTGCGC
>JANQKH010000310.1 GCA_028281215.1 Phycisphaeraceae bacterium
ATTGAACGGTCCAGGCAAACTGATGTCGCCTTGCAGGCTCACGCGTCCCCCGCTTTGAAGTCGCACGAAATTGCCTGCACTGGCAAAGTCAAAGACGGCCGCAGTCATGCCGGTTTGAAGTTGTTTAAAGGTGACCTTAGCCCGGAATTCGGCAAACAGGTTCGCCGCCTCACCACCGCCGACACTGACCGAGTGGAAGGTGATGCTCGGATTCTCGATCTCCACCACGATGATGTTGAACAGGCGCAGGGAATATGTGCCGGTCACGGATAGCACAGCTCCCGGTCCGTTATTGTTTTCCAACCGGATGCCGTCACGATCGATGACCAGCGGGTTGCTCGGATCGATTGAGAATTCGAGTTCCTCAGTCGTGCCGCCGGTTTTCTGGATGGGATCGCTCCCGCGCAGGTTCAACGGCAGTTCAAATGTGCCAGACACCTCAAGTTGAGGATCAAACAGGCGCTGATCGGTCGTGTCGCGATCGGTCGTTAAATCAAACTCGAAGCCCGCCCGGAACTCCAAACCAAAGACCCGGAAGTTCGTCGGCTTGACCAATCCGGATATATTGATCCGAACGCCGTTGGTGGGCGCGTTCGGCGGCGGGGCTGGCGTCATGTCAATCCCGAAACGTTGAACATCGAAATCGAAACTCGCCGAAATGTTGTCCGGCCCTTCGATTGTCCCTGACCCACTGACCTTGAATAGATCGGGATTGTCGCCATTCTCAGTCGCAATGCTGGCGGTAGCGTTGATGATCCAGTCATCGTTGATCTTCAGATCGGTAAATGTCGCCACGCCGGAGAACGAGGTCTTCACCGTGGACGAACTGGCCGACATATCGGGGTTAGCGCCTTCGCCAGTCGCCGAAAATTCGATGGTGAATCCATTGTTGGGCAGTTGCAGATCAATCTTCGCACCGAATTGCGGCACCTCAAACACACCGCCGACACGGAGAATGCGCGTCGCACTGTTGTAGCTCAGTTGCAGATTCTCAGCGGTCAATTTGAACCGTCCGACGTCGATGTCGAAGCCTGGGAAGTTCAACGTGCCACCGAAATCGATCCCAGCCTGGCTGACCTTCAGGAACATGTCAGAGCCGGAGAACTCGATCTTGTGGCCGCCCAGTTTGGTGGACAGATCGAACTCGCCGCCCAACCGAATCTCACCGCCGTTCGCGCGGTTGAATTGCAAACTGGTGAACTTGATGTCGAGTCCACCGGTATTATCCGCCAGATTGCTGGCGATCTTGAAGCGAAGTCCGTTGTTGCTGACGTCGTCGACAAAGTTCACCGCGTCATAGGCAGCTTGGGTCAGATCTTCGTTGATTGCGAGTCTGAATTCACCTTCCCAAAGTTCAATGTCCTCGACATTTCCAACGGAACTGGCCAGCGCAATGAACTTGCCTGTGAATAGAATTTTTTGTTCATCAAACTCCAACTTACCTTCGAACCGAAGCAGTGGAATGAAAACGCCATTTGCGGAAGTTGGTTTGAATCCAACTTCAATGTCACCTGTCACCCGAACATGCTTGAAACCTTGGAATATCTGACTGACTCCCGGCAAATTGTTTGAGTCCTCTTCTTTAATGATCTGAATGTCGATTGGGTTGTTATCAGGATCAACTGCGCTCACTTGCAACGGCGGCAGATTCAGCACCTGCCCGCTAATGCGGAACAGGTTGGCCGGGTCGTCGTCCGGATTCTCATTCGTGGCTGGTGCGAGTGATTGCACGAGGAACGGCTCACCGGCGGGACCGGCTTCGTGCAATTCGATCACATCGCCCGGATCAGCGCCAGATTCATCCGCACCGCTGGGCCAATCCACCAGCACAAAGAACTGCAATTGGTCCGATGTGATGGGCGACGGGATCGCGATATCCAGCGTCGTGATATCAAACGAGCGTTCTTCCTGATCGCCTGCGGCAAGCGGTGCGCCGTAGAACGTTTCATCAATCAGCACCTTGAAGTTGCCGTTGGCGGGATCGTTCGGTGAGGTGATGTCGCGCGTCGTTCCAATCCAGATCTGTTCCAGCCACATCGTTCCGACTGGGATGTCGGCGTCGCCGGTATTCTTGACGACGTAGCGGAATGGGCTGTCGTCCGCGAAGAGGAGTTTGCCCGTGTTTGGATCGATCTGCATAAACGGTGGGACTTCCGACACCTTCTCCAGATCCGGCAGTTTTAATTTCGTCGACAGCAATCCGGTGTTGTTGCCCTCGAGCAATTCATCCACGTCATTAGCGGTGTCGAGACGGATCTCAAACCGCAGGTTGCCGCGGATATCCGCCAGTGTCAGTCCGTTGCCCATGCCGTCATCAAAGATCGGCATCACAAAGGTCTGTGAATGGAAGCCGGCTGAGGAGAACGTGCTTGACGCCAACTCCAGTTCAAGGCCGGTATCACTGATCAGGATAATCTTCTCCAACCATTGGTCAGACGGATCAAGCGGCGCGCCCTCGTTCTCAACGAGGTAGTTAATGGTGAACGACTCACCAAGTTCGGCTTTTTCTTCGGTGATGTCCGTGACCGACAGGTCGGGCGATTCGGTGACGCGCGACGCCAAGCCCTGCGGTGAACCTCCGGTGTTGATGATGACCGGTTTGAGATCCTCGTCCAATTCATCGAATGGCAACGTAAAGAACCGCGTCGGGTCTGGATGAATATTAATCGCGTTCAGGATCATCGGCACATCAAAGATGTGCACTTGTCCGAGATTGCGCATCGACACATAAAGTTTCGTGCCATCAGGCGAGAGTACCAGGTTGTCCGGAAAACTGAATGGCTCGGGGCTGCTGGCGGCAATCACTTGAGGCGACAAACTGAATGGATCTTTGATGATGCCGAAGTTTCCGCCGGCGCGCATCGGCGGGACGGTGGGATCGGACGAGGGTACATCCCGCTGGAACCGGTTGAATCCGCTGACAAACGCGAACGTGGGATTGCCCATGTCATCATGGAGAATCGCGACGCCGTTGGCGCTGTTGATGTCAAAGAAATCAGTATTCGGGCCAATGGTCAATCCAACAAATTCGATCGGATCCGTCGCAGAGAGATTGATGGTCTGCAACCCCTGGCTGTCAGTGCGGCGGTTTGCGGCGGTGATCTTGTCGGGTTGCCGCGTCGCAGTCACCACCGTCGGTTCGATCCCGGCCTCATGCAACACCTTCTGGCTTTCGTCGATTACCATCATCGGGTTGGTGGGGTTGATGGGCAGTTCGACGATATGCCCCGGCGCGTTGAAATTTTTGGTGGGACCGAACAACAGGGAATCCGGCGCCGCCACGTAAAGCTTGGTGCCGTCAGCATTAAAGTCCGCGCCGCGCACGCTTCTGTTGACCGTACCATTGATGACCGTCGCGAGGCCGAGGTCCAATGTGATCGTCTGAATGTGCTGGTGATATGTGGGCGACGCAGGATCAACGTCAATGAGATACAGGGTCGGCGTGTTTTCATCAGTGGCGATCAGGTATCGGCCCAGCGGGTCGACCGTCACCCAATACAGCGATGCGCCGGTAGAAACCTCAATGTTGTTGATACCGACCGTGTTGGGATCGGCATCCACATGTTGCAACGCAATGCCGTCGAGCACGGCAATCTGATTGGAATTGCGAAGCGCGACATAGACCCGACTCACATCAGGCGTGATGGAAACCGACCTGGGATTGGCATTTGGAATCGTGATGCGCGCCGCGAGTTGGTCGTTGCTGGTATCGAACGCGGCAACCTGGCTCGCAATGCCCAGCGCCGCGTAGACATACTGGTTGACTGCATCGACCTTGACGCTTTCTCCAACCGCGGTGACGTCCGTCGGCACCATGGCGTTGCCGGCCATATTAAGTTGCAGAATGCGCTGTTCGCGTTCCAGATGCACGCGCGACAAGCCAAGCACCAACGTCTGTGGCACAACAAATTTCAGTTCCATCCCGCCCATGGAAAGAATGTCAACATCGGACGAGTCGCCGGCAATGCGGGTCTCGTTGCCGCGAACGTCGGTCAACACAATCGTCAGATTCTCAGGCTGATTGCCAACACCGTTGATGCCGCCGGAGTTGCCCAACGCATTGGCAGTCTGCACGGTCAGGATTGGCTGCAAACCGTTACCGATGTTTTCGATGGCAAACGAAAGACCGTTGATCGACGGTGGGAAACTGGGATCATTCGGCGGCACCGCCGTGTTCGGCAGCAGCACGTTAACATCCGCCACGCCGCCAGGCGCCACCTCTACGCCCGTCACAGTTACCTCTGGAAGCGAATCGATGGTTTGTTCGATCAGCGCCAGGTCGCGCTGTGTCAGATCACCGACCAACGGCATCATCGATCGCCAAACGTCGTTGATCAGCGACAGGAAAATAACCTGCAAAACATTACCAGCACCAAGCAGTGGAGCCGTGCCTACAGGCTGATTGACCGGCGCTGTGGGCGTCGCTTCCACTTCGATGGCGGCGTAGATCGCCAGTGTGTTACTGGAGACCGGATTCTCCAATCGAACCGTGAGGTCGACCATACCGAACGCCGTGTCCGGTGCGATCGCCACGGCATAGCGGCCTGACTCCACGATCCCGCGCGTTCCTACCGGCGCGCCGTTGTGGATCGCGCCGTCCGCCCCGACTTCACCCATGTCCGCAATCGCCCACGCAATCGCGTCATCGCCGTCCACATCCTTCACTGTCACCGCCCGGTAGAACACAACCTTTGTTCCCACGGGCTGGCCTGTCACGGGGATCGAAAGGAATGCCGGTTCAAGCAGAACGTCTGGTCCAAGCTCCAGATCGAACGCCGACACAAACACCAGACCGGCGGGTAGGCCGTACGGCAGATCGGATTCAGCGACCGGATCAATGGACACCAACGTGTCGGCGATCAACGCTTGCGGAGCAACCGCCACAATGGAATTATCAAGACCGCGCACAATGCCGCCTTCGACACCGATGGTTGCAGGCGTGTTGACCGGCGTCTGGACATTCAAATCGACGATGGTTTCAACAAACCGATGCACGATGGTCACGGTCGTTCTGCCGTCGGCCAATCCGGTCACGACGCCGTTCGCATCGACCGCAGCAACTGCATCATTACCAACGAAGAAGCGGGTTGCGGAATCGTTGGTGATGTCCGTGCCGTCGGGATGCACTGCGAACAACGCCTGCGTCGATCCCACGGCCACACTGACTTGATCGTAAGTGGCGAGAATGCCGTCCGCAGCCAACAATATGTCGTCAGTCGACCCCACGGCGAATGATGTCGCCGCACGAATGCCGTCGCGCTCTGCGACCAAAGCGCCTTCACCATCAGCGATTGCGGTCACACGGCCAGTGGATGAAATCGAGGCTGCCGCAGGATTCGTCGACTGGAAGGATAGATACGAACCGATCAACGGCACGCCGATCTGATCGGCGAAATCACCGAGCGCGACGAGTGGCAGGCTGTCCCCCACATCAAGCCGCAACTGGCGCGACACCAACCTGATCCCTTCGAGAGGCGCGTCGCTGACGTTCACTGTAATGACGGCTTCACTTGACTGGCCGAACCCGTCGTCGGCAATGAACTGAATGGCGGCGTCGCCAGTAAAACCAGGGGTCGGCGAGAACACAATCGACTGCCCGTCAACCGTCAACCGGGCCGAGCCGTTGGTCACGTTTGTCACCCGGAAGAACATTGCATCGTCTTCCGGATCGACGGCAAAGTCGGCCACCGCGATTTGCACATCCAGGTTGGCGTGCGTCGACGCATTGCCGTCTGTTGCCACCGGCGGACGATTGGGTACAAAACCGAAATTACTGCCGGCAATCTGCACGTCGGCCGCGTCAATCACGCCATCACGGTTGCCATCCGCCGTGACGATATAACCTGACTCGCCTTCACTCGCTCCATTCGCGCTGTCGAGCAGACCGCCGTCAACACCGTCTACAAAACCGTCGCTGTTAATGTCACCGGCAATGCTTACGGTCAGTTCGTAATCTCCGCTGGTCAATGCGTCGACGCCCTGTACTTCGATCAAGTGCAGCCCGGTACGGTCGACGACAAACAGACCATACGATCGGTCACCGTCCGCAAAGCTTGCCACGCGTGCGGTACCGGCCAGTTCAGGCAAGCCCGGCGTAAGGCCGTTCGATCCCTCAACCGAAACGCCGATGAGGACAAACCCGGTCGACGTCGAATCCAATTCACTTTGCCGCAAGCTGAATGTATAGCGATCAATGGAACCGGCACCCAAAAATGCACTGGCCGGCGACCCCACGAACTGACCACTGCTTCCTAAATCAGCGACAATAGGCGACACCTGCACCGCACCGCCAACGAAGTCAACCACCTCGCTGGAACCGGTTGACGACACAACCAGACTCAACGCGTGCGCCGCAGCGTCGCGATAGGCGAAACGTCCAAACGCGCCGGACACAATGCTTCGCGCTGTGGTGAGATTTCCATCGGTGTCATAATCGTAGATCACCACGTCACCCGTCGGCGCGATGGCGCGCGTGATCCGGTCGCTGTCATCCACCACAAATGTCACGGCCGTACCCGCTGGCCCGACGATACCGCTGTCACCGAACACCACACGTCTGGCAACGGGTGAAGTGCGCGAGGTGACGCCCTGCTGCGCGTCGAGTTCGTAGACCGTTCCATCCGGTACAGTCAACGTGTAATGGACCGGACCAAACGCCCCGCTCGCCGGGTTGTAGGGCAACGCTGTCTGTAAATCGAAGAAACGATCACCGGCCTCGACCAGCAACGTTGGCGCGGACTCGAGTTCAAAGCCGGCAACATCTGAAATCCATTGCGGCTCAAAGTAGGTCACGCCTTGAATGTCCATCGCCACCGGGGCGAACATGAATCCGATTCGCCGTCCGGCGTCGATTTCATCCGGCAAGGTCAGGTAGAGGCGCGCGCCATTGTGTAACGGATTAAACACGCCCTGCTGCTCCAATCCCGTGGGCGGCACGTCCGTTTGAATGAATACGTCGCGATTAACCAATCGCCAGCCGAAACCGAACGCCCCTTCGTAGCCGGCGAGCAGTGAATCGTAAGCACGGATGACATCCACATCCTCGTCGTCAAGATTGACCGACAGGTCGGCTTCAACACGCCGGTATTGGGTCGGTTTGTCGGGCGTATTGGCCTCGACGATCGCCTGCGTCACGCGCCGCCGACCGCCAATATCCGTCGCTGTCAGCCGCAGCAGATACACGCCGTTGGCAACCTGCGACGGATCAAACGTCGCGACCTCCATGTTCACGAACGGCGTGAAGCCCGATGCGATCGTGGTGAACGCGTCAATGCCAAGCGGCGAAAGTTCGAGCTTCCAGAAATCCAGGTTCACATCTTCAACAGTGACTTCAATAGGAGTAATGTCTGTCAGTTGCTCGCCGTTGATGGAAGGATCGATGATGACGACAGGAGCATCCTGATCCGCGCCGTCGCGCACTTTAATCACCGATGTGGCCGTGCCTGTCGTGCCGTCCGCGTCCGTCGCGGTCGCGACCAACTCAAATTGGCCGGTCGCCGGCGGTGTGAAGAATGTGCGCCGCTGGGCGTCCAGCACCAGAGCAATACCGTCAACGGTCAACGTCGCATCCACGATCGGCGACGGACTGTCAGCCAACACATTGATGGTGACCTCCTGGCCTGGCAAGGCAGGGAAGCTCGGCGTCAGCACGATGGTCACCGACGGCGGCTCAAGTTCAATGTCCGCCTTAATCACCACCGCATCACTTGACGTTGTGATGCCGTCGGACACGATGAACGTCACCACGAATTCACCGATCTGTCCGGGACCGGGCGTCCAATTGAACACGCCGGTCGATTCATTCAACGTGGCGCCTTCAGGCAATCCGTTGGCGGAGAACGTCAACGTCGTATTGAGATCCGGATCGGACGCTTCCACTTCAAACGTCAAGGTCTCACCCAACAAGATGCGCCGATTCGGCGCGGCGATGACCGGCTTGCGATTGACATTGTCGATGCGAATCGCCACGTCGATCGTGTCCACAAGACCCGCCGGATCGCTTGCCTCGAAGGTGATGATGTATCGGCCGGCCTGTTCAAAGTCCGGCGTCCACGCAAACACGCCTTCCTCAATGTCAAACGTCGCGCCATCGGGTAATGCGGAAACCACTCGGAACGACAACAGATCGCCGTCCAGATCACCTGCCGTCAGTGAAAACGACAGTGGCGCGCCTTCTCGGCCGGACTGAGGCGGCAATTGCGTCAACACCGGCGGCTGATTCAGATTGAATACTTCAATCGAAATGGTTTCGCTGTTCGTTCCAACACCATCACTGGCCGTGAACTGCACATTCTCAAACGTGCCCGCCAACAGCAGGTTCGGCGTGAATGTGAAGACACCAGTCAGCGGATCCAACGTCGCACCGGGCGGGAGGTTCGTTGCACTGAACGTCACGGGATCGCCGTCTGCGTCAAAGGCATTCAACGTCAATGACAGCTCGTCAAGTTCCGTAACGATCTGATTTCCGATTGGCGCGAGAACCGGTACGGTGTTCGTGGTGCGGACCACGATGTCGATTGTCTGCGAATCGGAAAGTTCCTGCCCCGTGTTGCCATTGCCGCTGTCGGTTACTTCGAAGGTGGTGGTGTGCGGCGAAGCGGCAACATCCCCGGCAACTGGCGTCCACTCAAACCGTGCGACGCCATAGGTTGCCGTTGGCGTCAGCGTTGCGCCACTTGGCAATCCGGTCGTGCTGAACGTCAAGGCATCTTCATCCAGGTCGGTCACACGCACATCGAATGAGAGCGTCTGCCCAACCAGCGCGACCTTGTCACCGATCGGCTGCATGATCGGCGCCTCGTTGATCGACTCAACGCTGACCACGAACGTGAACTCATCACGCCCGATTGTGTCCAGTCCGCCCCCGCCGGCGAGGTCGCCATCGTCCGTCGCTATGAGGGTGAGCGCATGGTCCCCTCGATCCCCGAAGCCCGGTGTCAGTGTGATGACGCCCGTGCCGTCGCCGCTGTCAACAAAGGACACGAAGCCAGGCAACGAGAATCCGGTTGATTCGCTGACGAGCGTCAGCGTGATCGGATTGCCGTCGGCATCGGTTGTGCTCACCGGGACGTCGATCACATCGCCGCGTTCCATTGTGACATTGGCAAACGGATCAA
>JANQKH010000028.1 GCA_028281215.1 Phycisphaeraceae bacterium
TCGCCGCCGTGCAATACCTCTCCAAGAATAAGGTCGGCGCGCTAATCGCCGTGGAGCGCGATGTTGGCCTGCGCAGCATCACTGAGGCGGGCATCGCACTGGACTGTCTGGTCAGCCGGCATGTGCTCAACACGATCTTCTGGCCCGGCTCGGCACTGCATGACATGGGCGTTGTGATTCGCGGGGACCGGATCGTCGCCGCAGGGGTGCAATTTCCGTTGGCGGAGGGTGAGCAGATCAGCGCCGAACTCGGCTCGCGCCACCGCGCGGCGATCGGACTCAGCCAGGAGGCCGACGCCCTGATCATCGTCGTCAGCGAAGAGACCGGCATGATCAGCCTTGCCGAGCGCGGCACGTTGACCCGCGCTCTGACCGCCGACACGCTTCGTAGCACGATGATCACCGGCCTGGGCCAGACGAACATTGAAAAAGCCGACGAACGCCGACAGGATGAAGAAGAAAAACGCAAAGCAGGCGAGACGCCGGACACGCCTGCCTCGGGAACGAAAGCCGCGTGAGATTCGTCCCGCCGATGTCATTCGGTAACGCCGAACGAGGAACACCATCATGCAACACGTCACGAAATTCCTGGCCGTGACCTTCATTGCGATGTTGGTCTGGCTTTCCGTCGAAGGTGCAACGCGCAGTCAGCACGCGCTGTCGATCAACGTCAGATTCATCTCGCCCACGGGGCAGAATCTGGTTATCAATCCGGACACACAGTCCGTAAATCTGACCATCCGCTGCGCCACCAGCCAACTCGCCCGTGTCAAAGAATTGTCGGCCGAACCGCTTGAAATCGAAGTGACTGAGTCGGACCCCATGCCGCTCGTGCTCGCCAACAAAATCACTTCGCACCCACGCGTCTCCAGGCTTGGCGTGACGATCGACCGACTTGACCCGGAAACCGTTCCCCTGACCGTCGAAACGATCGAAGCGATCTCGATGAAAATCGAATTGCAAACACCGGCCGATCTTGAATTGACAGCCCCGCCTACGTTCGACCAGGAACAGATCAGCGTGACACTTCCCTCCGGCCACGCCGCACAGGCGGCCGAGTTCAAATTGATTGCCAAGTTGGATGCCACCGCGCTGACCGGCGTGGTGCCCGGTGTGCCGCAACAGCGCGAGGTCGACGTCTCCCTGCCCCCGGCGATGGCACAATGGAACAACGTGAATTTCGGGCCTCGCAAGGTACAGGTCACCTTCACTGTCAAAAAGAAAGAGGACGAACTGCTGTTGCCGGTCGTGCCGGTGTATCTCTACATCCAACCGCAGGCCAACCGGGAGTACGACATCAAAATCGAGGCCGATCAACTGGTCATCAACGATGTGAAACTGCGTGGCCCAAGTGACGCGATCGAACGGATTCGTTCCAAACTGTTCAAGGTTGAAGCCGCGCTGCGGCTGGAGCCTGCGGATTTGGAACAACTGGTCAAGTCGAAGTTGCCGGAACTGAAACTGCCGCCGGGCGTGGCGCTGGAGTCGGCAGCACCCTCGATCAAAATGACCATTACCCGCCGCGACACCACCGCGCCGAATTAAGTCCAATTTCAAAATACGTGGTGCCTTGGCAGCTTGCCTGTCAATGCAAAGGCGCGACGATGGTTGCGTAGAGGGCCACTATTCCTGCTTCACCGAATGCGCTCCCGCATTCTTCAAACGTTCGACGATGCGGGCGTATGTGTCCGGCTTCTTCTGTCGCAACTGATCGGCCAAGTCCAGCGGGGTTTGTTCGTTGCGCACCGCGTTGACATTGACATCGCTATCAATCAACAGGATCACCATGTCAAGGTCATGTTGTTCGATCGCGGCATGAATGGGGGCTGGGGCGTTGTCATCTTTACGCAGGTCGACATCAGCGCGAGCTTTGATCAAGGCCCGGGCGATTTCCAGTTCGCCTTCGAGGACGGCAAAGTAGAGCGGCGGAGCATCCACCTCTGGTGTGTCACACTGCACGTTCACATCCGCGCCGCTCTCCAACAACAACTCCACCAGATCCAGCCGACGCATACGCACCGCAAAGTAAAGTGGCGGCGCGGTTGTGCCGTCCTTGATCATCGACGGATTCGGGTCGGCTGCGTGTGTCAGCAACAGTTGAACGATCGCGGCATGTCCTTCCCGCACGGCCAGGTGCAACGGCGTCATGCCGCCACGGCTTTTGGTGCGTGCGTCGACCGGCGCGGCCTTTTCAATCAGAAACTGGGCGATTTCCAGCCGGCCCTGCTTTGCTGCGGCGTGCAACGGCGTGAGCCCACGACGCGAGGCGCGCAGCAGATCGGCATCGGCTTCCAACTCCGCCTTGACCTTCTCCAGGTCGTCCAGTCCGATCGCCGCGAAAATATCGATCGGCGAACCGGCGTTGACCAGTTGGGTCACGACCGGTTCAAACTCGCCCTGAATCGCCAACTCCAGTGCGGTTTCGTTGAACTGGTTGCGCGTGTCGGTTTTGGCGTGTCGGCGAATCAACAGTTGCACCATGTGAATGTTGCCGTTGCTCGCCGCCGCGTGCAGCGCGGTCGTCTTGGTGACCGGATCCTGCGCGTTCACATCAGCGCCGTGGTCCAGCAATTCCCCCGCGATGCTGGTGTTGCCTTTTTCCGCAGCGGCGATGAGCGGCAAGCCGGCTGACGGATTCGCATTCGCATTGTGACGCAACAGCGCTTTGACCAGATCCGTATGCGTCTTGCTCACCGCTACTGTCAGCGGTGAAGAACCCTCCGGTCCAAGGTTCGGGTCTGCCCCGTGTTCGAGCAGATACATCGCTGCTTTGGCGTGTGATTTGTTTACCGCCAGGTACAACGCCGTGCGGCCTTGATCGTCCGCGTCGTCCACCCGCGCGCCGCGTTCGATCAACAATGAAATGGTCGGCGTGTGCCCGGAGTGCGATGCTGCCTGCAACGGCGTCATGAATGTCGATTCACCGATCGCCACACGACCAGGCTTGTTTACATCGATGCCCATGTCGAGCAGCTTTTCAACAAGTTTGACATTACCCCCGGCTGCGGCGGGTACCAGGTCGCCGGCGGTGGGCCAGTTCAGGTAGACAAACAGCGCGATGACGATTGCGGGATTGGCGATCAGGCCGATGATCGGCAGAAGGCTTTTTCGGCGCTTGGCAGCGATGCCCATCAGGCCGGAACTGACCCCGACGAGGCAGATGCCGCAGATGAAGCAGGTGAGGATGATGAAAATGGTGGCGACCCCATCCCCGCTGCCATGCTTGGCGGGGACGACCAGCAGCCCGAGCAACATCGCCGCCGCCGCCATAGCGCAGGACGTTTTGCCCATCGTCGAATGTTTCTTGACGCGATAACGCTGGCGCGTTGAAGCATTGGCTTCGACTGCCGTCACCTGTTCATGTTCCTGCGTTTTGACCAGCTTGGTTAAGTCCATGGCGACTCGGGGTCTTTTCACCTGATATGGATTCAATATCGGCGGTTTCGGCGTTGTGTTTGACGCTTGCCACACCTTGGATCAGCGGGCGGGTTCGGTTATCTGACCGTGCGAACATTGTAGTCGGCAGGCTGCATGTCGCTGTCGTTCAAGACACCGGTTTGTAACGTTCGCTCAGCGGTTCGACCGAAGTCCGAAAACGCCCGATGCGGCGCGGCCATCCATGGTGTCGGGCATCGCACCGGTTGGCCTGCATCATTGCAGGTCGGAAATGGCGTCGTCGATGTGGTCGAAAAAGTGGAACAACTGATCAAGCCGGGTGACTTCAAAAATGCTGCGGACCTGTTCATTGGCGCCGCTGACGCCCAGTCGCATGCCCTTGTTGATCATCTTCGTGTTTGCGGCGATCAGGTTGCCGAGCATCGCGGTGGGTAGGAAATCAATAGCGGCGAAGTCGACGACGATCTTCGGTTGCTCGGCGTCGAGCACAATGCGGTCGAGCGAGTCGCCGAAGAAATTGATCGCGCTCTCGGCGACGATGTCTTCTTCCACGTGGACACACGTGACGCCGTTCACTTCCTTGACCGAAAATTGCGGGCTGGCGCCCGATTTGCTTTCCATGAATCCAGATCCCACACGTTGAGATGCTCGTTGTGCACGCGCATTATAACCAGATTGAGCAAGAAGCTGCGACATGTTCCGAATCTCTCTTTTCGGGCCTTCGGTTTGTCTCGAACCAACCGTCGTTGGCCGACATTGTGGTGAATCCCGGCCTGCTTCCTCATCCCCCAAAACGGTGAAGAGTGCGGTGCGTTGAATCGTTAGGGCGCCAGTTGTTCCACATCGTTGGCGCTCAATCCAAGGTCAGCCAGAT
>JANQKH010000353.1 GCA_028281215.1 Phycisphaeraceae bacterium
GCTCGTTTGGGTGACCTTGAAAGCCTGGACCTTCTAATCGACGCCATGGATGCGGAATCGAAATGGCTTCGCGGCAAAGCAGGTGCTGCGGTGCAAAAACTGACCGGACTTGATGCCGACTTTCGCGCCGGACGCGATGATGCGGAACGCGCCAGGGCCATTGCCTTGTACCGTAAGTACGCTGCGGATCTGCATAAGCAGGATTCAAAAGCCGTCGAGTTTTCAAAAAACCCTGAAAAGGCGTTAGAATCCGCCAAGCAGGCGCCGGGGCCGTTGCAACCCAATTGATGTGTGGAGTTCTCCACGGTGATCTCACCTACACGGAATAACTTGAACCAATTGATGCGTCCATCTGCGTTCACCGTGCCGGAGTTGTTGGCCGTGATCGCGATCATCTTGATCGTTATCGGCCTGCTTATGCCCAGCATGTCCGCCGGCAAACGCGAAGTGCGGCGAACCCAATGCGCCAGCAGGCAGCATCAACTTCACGTCGCATACGTCAACCGTGCAGCCGACACCCGGCAAGCGCCGTTGACGGCGCGCTATTGGACGACATCGTTGAATGAATATGTCGGCGAGTTGCGCGTCACGTTTGCCTGTCCGGAAGTCGGCGAACTGGAGGAGTTGAAATTCATTCCCGATGTAGGGTTTCCTGAACTGCAAGGGTTCAGCGTGCAAACCAGTAGCGGTTATCGAATCCCGTTCGACGGAAGCCATCCACGATGCGCCGTGATCGCCGAATCGGAGACGGAATACGAATTGAAATTTGAGGATTGGCATGACTTTGACTGGGACTACGTCCTGCGAGCCACGCGCAACCCTGACCACTCGATTACGCTTTGCGGCTACCACCCGACCAACACCGTGTTCTATCACGAAGTACTCGATGAAAGCGGCAGTTCCGTGGGCGTGCCGCGCACGCGATGTAGCCCGGCCGGTCCGCATTGCCGTGAGCCCAAGTGCGGCACAATTCCCGGCCAGCCGCCCGGCGACCTGATCAACAGCCATTTCGGCATCAATGGTCGCGTCAGCATGTTTCTGCCCGGGCAGGACGGCGGAAAAATCCTGATGACCGATTACAGCAAGATCGTGGCCAACGTCGTCGGCCCCGATGCGCCGGACGACTGGACCATCTGGCATGCCCCGCGCCATGCCGGCAAGATGAACACGCTGTTCCGCGATGGCAGCGTCAACCTGATGGCCCCTGACGCAATCGACCCGTCCGTGTCTGCGATTCACGACGATTTGTGGTTACCGACGGAGTAACCTGATAAGGGAAGTCAATGGTGTGAATCCGTCCTTGCGCATTTTGATGTTATTGATTGCGATTGTGTGTCTGTTGGCGGGTTGCCAACAACCGGAGATTGAATGGCCTTCATGGGATCGGGATGCGCAAAGATACACGATCCAAATGTCCTCTTGGGATAAGTTGGAAAAGCAACGGCAGGCGTCGCTAAAACCCGTGTCGTTGGAACAGTGGGAAATTGAGATCCTTTCAAAATGTATTGCTATTTGGGCAAAGAAAACCGGTGGCAGACAGTGCATTGTCTTGACGATGCAGGCCCAACCCCTTCAGGCCAATGTGCGCTTTGCGTTGAAATGCCGGAACCCAACCATCAAGTTCATTGCATCGAGTCCTCATGTTCAAAGTAGTCAATCGTGTGTCATACAGTTCGAATTTCCGCTTGACGACCGCGCCGGCCAACAAAAGGCGAGGTTAAGCGTTACAACGGATCAGCCGGACACCGTTGATGTGTTTAGATTCCTCGCCGAAAGGAGCGGCGACGGCTGGGTTGTCGAATTCCAGCAAAAGACCAGGATGTACGAATTGGGTTTCCACTAAACCTGTCACATGTCGGAATTCGTTCCGCTCGTGGTACAATCCGCCTGTCTTATCGTTCAGGGCTCTCACTTCGAAGGAAGGCAAATCATGTTGCGAAACTCGCTTATCATCAGCGTTGTAGCTTTCGGTTTTGTTCTTTCAACCGTTTCGCATTCGCACGCGGCCTTGCCAACGGTCGAAGATGTCAACGCCCAACCCTTGTTGCATCAAGTCAAGCGTTTGCAGGAAGCGATGGACTACTTGGGCGAACCGTTTTCCAAAGAGACCATCGCGCTGCTTGACAAGGCACAGAAGGCAAAGGGCCAGGACGCAGTTGCGCTGGTGCAGAAGGCGCTCGATCCCTACTGCCTCTACGGTGTGCACATCAATCCCGAGTCGCGCGTCAAGGTTGCGCAGGGCGATGCCAAACCGATCCTCGCTCAGAACGGCTGGCGGCAGTTTCTGGTCAAAGTGCACAACGAAGCGGGTGTCACCGCACCGCTGGCCGCGAGCAGCCCACAAGCCTTTCCTGTGCATGACGGCCACATATTTGGCCAACGACGAAGCGACCGCCGGCCGGCCGGCAACCATCCGCCCACGCCCACCAAAGACAACGTCCGCGATCGCTGGCTCGACCTGCAAACGTTCGACAAGCAACCGTTGCCCACCAAACTCAGCGGCCTGAAACTTGAATACCGCGTCATCCAGCTTTACAGCCGCGACGCGGGCAAACGCTCGGCAGCCGTCGCATTCGATGTTGGGCAGGGAACGCAGGACATCGGCTTTCGCAATGACGTGACGATCACCTTCACCGCAAAGCAGTCCGTGCCCGTCACGCTGCGTGTTAAAGACGAGAACGGCAAGCCCACCACTGCGGCGTTTGAGATTCGCGATCAGGTCGGCCGTGTGTATCCATCGCAAGCCAAACGCCTGGCGCCGGACTTCGGCTTTCATCCGCAAATCTATCGCCACGACGGGGAGAAGGTGAACCTGCCGGCGGGTAAATACAACGTCCGCGTCATGCGCGGGCCGGAGTATTACCCGATGTCCAAGACGCTGACGATCACACGTGGGCAGGAAGACGCCGAGTTCGCCCTACAACTCAAACGCTGGGTCGATCCCGCCGCACTTGGCTGGTGGTCCGGCGATCACCACATCCACGCCGCCGGTTGTCAGCACTACAACAACCCATCGCAAGGCGTGCATGCGCCCGATATGCTGCGGCACTGTCTCGGCGAAGACCTCAAAGTCGGCGCGAACCTGACATGGGGACCATGCTTCGATTACCAGAAACAGTTCTTCACCGGCAAGGTCGACAAGGTGTCGAAGTATCCGTACCTGTTGCGCTACGACGTTGAAGTCTCCGGCTTCGGCTCACACCGCAGTGGTCACCTTTGTCTGCTTCGCCTCAAGAGCCAGATTCCGCCGGGCGGTGACTCGAAGAACCACTGGCCCACGCTCTGCCTCAACACCTTGAAGTGGGCGAAGAAGCAGGGCGCCGTCGTCGGTCCCGCGCACTCCGGTTGGGGACTTTTCGTGCCGGGCAACGAACTGCCAAACTGGAACGTGCCGCCGTTCAACGGCATCGGCGCTTGCGAATACATCGTCGATGTTACGCATATGGTTGACGGGCCGAAGGGTGAGAAAGTGCCCGCCGTCGATTTCATTTCAACCGTTGACACGCCTTACGTCTGGGAATTGAACATCTGGTACCACACCCTCAACGTCGGTTACCGCACACGCATCAGCGGCGAAACTGACTTCCCCTGCATCTACGGCGAACGCGTCGGTCTCGGCCGCAGCTACATCAAACTCGACGGCAAACTCGACTACGACGCCTGGTGCGAAGGCATCCGCCAAGGGCGCTGCTACACCGGTGATGGTCGAAGCCACATCATGGACATGAAGGTGACCGAGAAGTTAACCGTCGAGGCGCGCCGACCGATTTCGGTGAACCTCGGTGAAAACGGCAGCGAAATCAGCCTGGACAAAGCGGGCGAAGTCACCGTCACCGCCAAGGTCGCCGCATTGTTGCCGGAGAAAACCACCGCCGCGACCAAGCGCATCCAAAACGCCAACTACACGCAAAAGCCTTACTGGCACATCGAACGCGCCCGCATCGGCGACACCCGCAAAGTGCCGGTCGAACTGATTGTCAACGGCCGACCCGTCGCCCGCCAGGAAATCCCCGCCGACGGCAAGACGCGCGATATCACTTTCAACACCAAGATCGACCGCAGCAGTTGGATCACCATGCGCGTGCTCCCCAGTTCGCATACGAATCCAATCTGGGTCATGGTTGACGGTAAACCCGTGCGCGCGAGCAAAAGGTCAGCCGAGTGGTGCCTCAAGAGCGTGCAGCAATGTCGCAAGGAAAAACTCAAGTTCATCGATGCCGACGAGATCAAGGATTTTCATGCGGCGTACGATCACGCCGAAGCAACGTATCGAAAGATTATCGCGGAGTTTGGGGCGGATTGATTGCTGCTTCGCACGATTCGCCAAACTCGCTACCGATCAGGTCGGCCAAGACAGGCAATCCGCCAAGTCCTACAATCCGGCTTTAGTCACCAACGGATTGAACGACTCATGCCCGACCCGACCTCGCCCAACGCGACTCAAGATGCCGATACCAAAGACGAATCCGTTTCGCTCGACTTTATCCGGCAGATGATCGCTGACGATATCACGGCTGGGAAGCACGCGGCGATCGTCACGCGGTTCCCGCCCGAGCCCAACGGCTTCCTGCACATCGGGCACGCCAAAGCCCTCTGCCTCAACTTCGGCATCCCGCAGGAAGTCGCCCGCGGTGAACTCGGTGATCCTGTCCCCTCGCGATGCCACCTCCGCTTCGACGACACCAACCCCACCAAGGAAGAGCAGCGGTACATCGACGCCATCAAGGAAGACATCCACTGGCTCGGCTTCGACTGGGGCGAGCACGAATACTACGCCAGCAATTACTTCCACCAACTTTACGACTGGGCCTGCGCCCTGATCCGCACCGGTAATGCGTATGTCGACGATCAAACCGCCGACGAGATGCGCGCCAACCGCGGCACATTGACCGAGCCCGGCAAACCCTCGCCGTTCCGCGACCGCCCCCCAGAGGAGAACCTTGAGCTGTTTGAGCGCATGAAGTCAGGCGAATTCCCAGATGGTTCGCGTGTGCTCCGCGCCAAGATCGACATGGCCGCGCCCAACATGAACCTCCGCGATCCGGCTATGTATCGCATCCTGCATGCGACCCATCCCAAGACCGGCGACGAGTGGTGCGTTTACCCCATGTACGACTACGCCCACGGCCAAAGCGATTGGATCGAAGGCGTCACGCATTCACTTTGTTCCCTTGAGTTCGAAGACCATCGTCCGCTTTACGACTGGTTCGTCGACAAACTCATCGAGATCGGCGAACATCCTCGGAAGGATGCGCAAGGAGAATTCGATCCCAATGACCGGCCGCGACAAACCGAATTCAATCGGCTCAACGTCACGCATACGGTGATGAGTAAACGCAAGCTGCGTGAACTCGTCGAAACCGGCCGCGTCGCCGGCTGGGATGACCCGCGCATGCCCACGCAATCCGGCATGCGCCGCCGCGGCTACCCGCCCATGGCCCTGCGTAACTTCGTCCACGGCGCCGGCCTGTCCAAACGCAACCAGACGATCGACCTGTCGCGCCTCGAACACGCCGTTCGTGAGCAACTCAACAAAACCTGCTCGCGCGTCATGGCTGTGCTCGATCCCATCAAGCTCGTCATCACGGACTACCCCGAAGACAAAGTCGAACACATGGAAGCGGTGAACAACCCGGAAGACGAAGCCGCCGGCACGCGCACCGTACCGTTCACGCGTGAGCTTTACATCGAGCGCGCCGACTTCATGATCGATGCCCCGAAGAAGTATTTCCGCCTCGCGCCCGGCCGTGAGGTGCGGCTGCGTTACGGTTACTGGGTCACCTGTGTCGACCACAAAACCGATGACGCCGGCAACGTCACCGAAATCCACTGCACGCACGACCCCGAAACGAGAGGCGGCAACAACCCGCCACCCGATGCCGAAGGAAAGGTCCGCAAGGTTAAGGGCACGATCCATTGGGTCAGTGCCGCCCATGCCCTCGATGCCGAAGTGCGCTTGTACGAAACGCTCTTCGCCGCCGAGAACCCGAACAAGGAACCCGAGTCCGGCGACTGGCACGACAATCTCAACCCCGACTCGCTGACTGTAAACGCCAACGCGAAGGTTGAGCCGCACCTGCAAACCATCCAGTCCGGAGAAACCGTCCAGTTCGAACGCACCGGTTACTTCGCCATGGACACCGACTCGACCGACGCCAAACTCGTCTTCAACCGTACAGTGCCGCTGCGCGATTCGTGGGGCAAGATACAGGGCAAGTGAATGATCATGAAGAGAATCAACCGACTTCTCGCCGCCAACCGCAGCGAAATAGCCATCCGTATTTTTCGCAGTACGCATGAGTTGGGTATCCGAACCGTGGCGATCTACTCGCACGAAGATCGCTATGCGCTGCACCGTTTCAAGGCCGACGAAGCGTATGAAGTAGGCAAAACCGGTGAGCCGATTCAAGCCTATCTCGACATTGATGCGATTGTCGCGCTGGCCAAAAAACATGACATCGATGCCATTCACCCGGGCTATGGATTCCTGTCGGAGAACCCGCAATTGGCCCAGGCCTGCGACGACGCGGGAATCATCTTTGTCGGGCCGCGCGTGGAAACACTCAAGGCTTTGGGCGACAAGATCTCCGCCCGAAAGATCGCCGAGCGGGCGGCCGTGCCTGTGTTGGGCGGTAGCGGCAGCGCCATCACCGATGCGGCGCAGGGTAAAGAAATGGCGATGGGAGTCGGGTTTCCCGTCATTCTCAAGGCCGCTCACGGGGGCGGTGGGCGCGGCATGCGGGTTGTGCGCGATCCCGACGAATTTGACGCTGCGTTCGAGCAGGCACGCCGTGAATCACTCACCGCGTTCGGCAGCCCGGACATCTTTGTCGAGAAGTTCATTCAACGCGCCCGTCACATTGAAGTGCAAATACTCGGTGATCGCCACGGCAATCTCGTGCACCTGTTCGAACGCGACTGTTCCGTGCAGCGACGTCATCAGAAGGTGGTCGAGATTGCTCCGGCGCCAAATCTCGATCCGAAGGTGCGCCAGGCGCTTTGCGACGCCGCGGTCCTGATCGGCCGCGAGGTTCAATACGCGAACGCCGGCACGGTTGAATTCCTCGTCGACATTGATACGAACGAGTTCTACTTCATCGAGGTCAACCCGCGCATTCAAGTGGAACATACCGTGACCGAACAGGTCACCGGCGTCGACCTGATCAAGTCGCAGATTCTGATCGCGCAGGGGACGCCGCTGGCTGACCCCGCCATCGATTTGCCATCGCAGGATGTTGTGTCCACGCACGGCTATGCCATTCAGTCCCGTGTGACCACCGAAGATCCGTCGAACAAGTTCATGCCGGATTACGGTCGCATCACTCACTATCGATCCGCCAGTGGCATGGGCATTCGACTTGACGCAGGTTCGGCGTTTTCCGGTGCGGTTGTCTATCCGTTTTACGATTCGCTTCTGGTGAAAGTAACCGCGTGGGCGAAGGAGTTCCCCGACGCCGCCCGGCGCGCCGAGCGATGTCTGCAGGAATTCCGTGTCCGCGGTGTGAAGACGAACATCCCGTTCCTGATCAAACTGATCATGCACCCGACCTTCATGGCCGGTGACTGCACGACGGGTTTCATCGATCAAACGCCCGAACTGTTCGATTTCCCCAGGCGGCGCGACCGGGCGACAAGATTGCTGACGTATCTCGCCGAGACGATCGTCAACGGCAACCCGCTGGTCAAAGACCGACTCGTGGCCGAGCGCCGCACGCCGGCGCCATTGCCGAAGTACGACGACCAAGGCTCACCGCCGAATGGGATGCGACAGAAGCTGGTCGAACTCGGCGCTGAGAAGTTCTCCAAGTGGCTGCTCGACCAGAAGCAGGTGCTCGTCACTGATACCACTTTCCGTGACGCTCACCAGTCGCTGTTGGCGACCCGGCTGCGCACCTATGACATGCTGCAGATCGCTGACGCCTATGCGCGGATGTGCCCGGAACTGTTCTCGCTGGAGATGTGGGGCGGAGCGACATTCGACACATCGATGCGTTTCCTCAAGGAATGTCCCTGGCAGCGCCTCGCGGAAATGCGGGAGCGCGTGCCGAACATCCTGTTCCAGATGCTCCTGCGCGCGTCGAACGCCGTCGGGTACGCGAACTATCCGGACAACGTCGTTGAGGCGTTTGTGGAAGAAGCAGCCGGCGCAGGCATCGACGTGTTCCGGGTGTTTGATGCGCTGAACTGGGTGCCCAACATGAAGGTCGCAATGGATGCGGTCATCAAAAGCGGCGCGATCTGCGAAGCGGCCATCTGCTACACCGGCGACATTCTCGATCCCAAGCGTCCAAAGTACGATCTGAAGTACTACGTCGAGATGGCCAAGCAGCTTGAGCAAATGGGCGCGCACATTCTGGCCATCAAGGACATGGCAGGCATCTGTAAACCCTATGCCGCGGAACTGTTGGTCAAAACATTGCGGCAGGAAGTGGGCATTCCAGTTCATTTCCACACGCACGACACCGGCGGCGCACAAGCCGCCGCGCTGTTGAAAGCAGCCGAAGTCGGCGTCAATATTGTTGATGCCGCATTTGCGCCGCTGTCTGGCGGCACGTCCCAGCCGAACATGAATACACTGGTCGAGGCATTGCGGCTGGGTGATCGCGACACGGGATTGCAGGCACGGCACCTCGACTCCATCTCCGAGTATTGGCGCGCCGTGCGCGAGTTCTACGCCGGTTTTGAAAGCCCCTCGCTGCCGGCCGGCGCCGACCTCTATCGCCACGAGATGCCGGGCGGCCAGTACACCAACCTGTACCAGCAAGCCCGGGCACTGGGACTGGCGGATCGCTGGGGCGAAGTCTGCCAGGTGTATGCCGACGTCAACCAGATGCTGGGCGATATCGTCAAGGTCACGCCTACATCGAAAGCCGTCGGCGACCTCGCGCTGTTCCTCATCGCCAACGAAATGTCGACCGACGATGTGCTTGCCGGAACACGCGAGATTGCTTTCCCGCAGTCGGTGGTGGATTTGGTCGGCGGTCGCATGGGCCAGACACCCGGCGGTTTCCCGCAGGCAGTGCGAGATCGGATTCTGCGCGGCGAAGAACCAATCGAAGGCCGCGCCGGCGCCAATCTTCCGCCTGCTGATTTCGACCAGACCGTCGAAACCGTTCGCCCGATGCTGCACCGTGAACCCTTGCGACGCGAAGTCGTCTCGCATCTGCTCTATCCGCAGGTCTTCACCGACTTTGCGACTCACCAGCGGAAGTACGGCAATACCAGCATCCTGCCGACGCCCGCGTTCTTGTATGGCCTTCAACCGGGCGAGGAAATCGCAGTGGATATCGAAGAAGGCAAAACGCTGATCATTGGTTTCCAGACGATTAGCGATGCTCATGAAGATGGTCGCCGTTCTGTGTTTTTCGAGCTCAACGGCCAGCCTCGCGAAGTCACCGTGTTGGATCGATCCCTCGAGCCCGAAACACCCCGTCGGCCGAAAGCCGATCCATCCAATCAAGCTCATGT
>JANQKH010000354.1 GCA_028281215.1 Phycisphaeraceae bacterium
CCGGTGGTCTGGTGGCCGCCGGCGGTGGAGCCAGCGTCAACCTCGAAAAGCGTATCAAGCAACTACCTGCGTTTCAAGTTCGTGGCAACCGGGCCGGAAGGTGAAAAGACCAGCACAGGCCAAGCACTGCGAAAAGTGGCGGCGCCGAAGGTTGAACCCGACCACTGGCTCAACCACGTCCGAAACGTCAAGTGTTCGCGCATCACCGTTACCGGTGGAAAGATTCCCAACTCCCATCATCGCGGTTTCGCCGAGCAGTTCATTTATTACGATGGCATCACCGATCCGCCGCGATCGCCGATCGCCCAGCGCGTCGGCGACAAAGTGGTTATCCATTCGACCAGCGACCACGTTTGGCACGACCTGTTGGTCATCGAACGATTAAACGGCCGCGTGCGCATCTCCAATTGGATCAACCAACTCGACGCTGGTACACAACTGACCACCATCACGTTTAGCGATGTGACCGATACCGAGTCGAAAACGATCCAGCGTCTGCAAATGGATTTGCGGAACCGTTTGTCGGCTGCGGGATTGAACGAAGATGAGGCCGACGCGTTGGTCAACACCTGGTCGCCGGGGCTGTTCCATCAGGACGGCTTGATGTTGTTCTACCGCGTGCCGCAAAAGACATACGACCAGTGGCTGCCGTTGGAGATGAATCCGAAGCCGACGAAGATGGTCCGTGTCGGCATCGTCGTGCACAGCCACCTCGAGCCGGAACTCGAGACCCGCGTCAAGGCGTTGATCGATCTACTCGGCGACAATGATTACCGGGTTCGCGCCAAAGCAGATGAAAGACTGGTGCGCATCGGCGGGGCGGCGTTCAAGTGGATCCGACAGGGAGTCAAGCATCCGGACGCTGAAGTCTCCCTGCGTTGCGAACGCATGTTGCGCGACGCCGACGCCGGCATCTACGCGCTCCAGAAGAAGCAGGAAAATCAATTCAAGATCGAAGAGCCGCGACCGTCCGTGGACAAGGAACAGGTCGATAAGATTATCAAGGAAATCATTCGTCAGAAGCAGCAGTAATGGTATAGCCGGGTCATTGCGCTACGTGTGTGACGGCGATATGGGTATTCACATCCAGGTTGCGGTCAACTAGAAAAAACGCGATGTGAGCCATGAAAAGTTGCGGAACCGGCCCTTTCTTTTGAATTCGTTCAACCTTGAAACTGACAGCTTTGCGCTTGTCGCCTTGAATCACGAATGTGGCTCGGGAGTCGGGGTGTCCCGTGGTTTTCCAGACGACAGCCACCAACTGCTGTTTTTTGAAGTCCACCTTGCCCTTAAGTTGCTTCGCGACGGTTTTGCCGAGCAGGTTCTCCGCGTCACCGGTAGTTGTGGCAACATGGGCTTTGTTGCCGTGGGCGAACACCAGTCGATACGGCACGCCGGTCGGCGATTCCCTCGGTACGTCTAATGAAATCTCTTTGACTGAGGTGTCAGCCCAGGCGTGGGAGGACAGCAGAACTAGCGAAACGGCAGTCAATAGTGTGTGTCGAAACATAACTCAATCCTGGTGGGCTTGGGAGTATGGGTAAAGAGGGGATTCAGGGCCGAAGGTTCACCTGTGCATTGAAAATGTGATGTAACATGCAATCGCGGCCACCAGGCCCCACGGTAAGATCATTTGTGGGAGCCGTTTTGCCCTTTTCAATCAAATCAGTCTTCAGGCGGACCGTGTGATGAAACAACTAACTTTAGCCGTCGTTTTTTTGTTCACCACGGTTGTGACAGCCGTGGACGCGCCGAAACTGTCCGAAGCCCGCGACGCGGAACACGAATACAAGACACGTTTGAAATACGCCCAAGTCCAGCTCGACACCGTGGTGAACCGCGCCGAGAAGGAATACGCCTTCAAAGCCGCGGAAGCCAAACGGCAATACATCGCCCGTTTGCGCAAAGCGTTGAGCATCGCGCTCAAGGCACAAAATCTGGATGAAGCCAACCGCATCAACGCACGGATCAAGGCGCTTCTGGAAGATCAGTTCACCGCCGGCACGCTGGATGTCAAAACGGCGCGATGGGGTTTGCCCAAGCGGGAAATCGACGTCAAGGACATTGTCGAATCCCTGTCGGACGGCAAGAAGATGGAGCTTCAGATCGATCGGCGATTCAACGCCAAGAAAGGCGACCCCGCGCCCGGCCACAAGAAAACCCTCACACTCGATCTCGAATTACCCGCGCGAAAAATCCGCATCCAACTGGTCGGCGACGACTGCAAAGCAACGATTGTGGCAGGGGATTGACGCTCCATCCGTTGATGGGCAGGCGGGTACAGAGGCAGTCCTTACGATCGGTTTGAGCCTATCCATTTCTTACAGCGTTGAAGAACCTGCCTGGAAGCGAGTTTCCATCGAATGGTGGATTCTTCAGTTTTTCTCTGGAATGGTGTCCAAAATTGGCGTCAAGTGTTTTTGGCTCATAGGGAACCATCGTGCAACGCCTCGAGACTTCCATGCCGTCTGCCCAGCGAACTCGTGAGTTTGTCAGGCTGTTAACTCAGAATGAGCGGAAGGTGTACAGCTTTATCCTCTCGATGGTACCCAACCTCGCCGACGCGGATGAGATTCTCCAGGAAACCAACGTTCGGTTGTGGGAGCAATTTGACAAATTTGAGCCCGGCACGGACTTCGCCGCATGGGCGCGCACGATTGCTCGCTACATGGTGATGGCGTTCCGCACGCGGACCGGCCGGGAACGTGTGCATTTCAGCGACACGTTCCTGCGTGTCGTGGCCGACGAAATGGCTGCGATCGAGCCCGAGATGGACCAGCAGCGTGAGGCTTTGGATGCCTGCCTCAAGACACTGCCAACCCATAGTCGTCAATTGATTGACTTGGTTTATACGGGCGGTCTTTCCATGAAAGACATCGCCGGCCGTATCGGTAAATCCGTCGCCGCGACTTACAAAGCGACCGCTCGTGTTCGGACCGCACTGTACCACTGCATCGAGAATCGCCTGAACGCTGGAGGCCACGCGTGAGCGAATATGCCAATAGTCCGCATCCCACCGGCGACGCGCTGATCGAGGAACTGAGTAAGTTGATCCTCGCAAGGCTCACCGAGACGATTACGGCCGAGCAACTCGCCCGTCTGGAAGACCTCGTCATTCACAATCCGGATGCCCGACGAATCTATGCGCGCTACGTACACCAGACCGCGCTTCTCCATCAGCGTGCGGCCTTGGGCGACACCAACAACGGCAGTCAGTCACGCGACCTTGAAGCGCTCAAGGAATCACTGCTGGCACAACGCATTGGGGCTGTCGGGGAAGACGGGCAGTCGATCCTTGAGTCACTGGTTCCCAGTGCGGAGCGAATCAGCCTTTCGAATCGGGATTCATCATCGATGGACGAAGGGGAATCCGTTCATCCTCGCCGGACGGTTTCGCCCCGCCATTGGGGTCTTGCGGCCGCAATCACTATCAGTGTCATTGGTGTGCTGGTCTGGTTCTTGATCCCAGGCTCACCGCCGCCGCCACCCGCTCCAGTGGCCGCACTGACCGAATCGCATCACGCGTCATGGGAAGACAAAGACGGCCGACTGATCTTCATCCGCGACGGAATACAACTGCCGCCGCAGAAACTTTTTCTAGCCGATGGATTGGCGAAATTGAAATTCAATGACGGGGCGGTTGTGATTCTGGATGCTCGTCAGCGGAGGGTTCAACTCGACATCGTTTCTGCCCGAGATGCGTTTCTACATGTTGGCAAAGTGACCGTTCGTGCCGAATCGGAGGAAGCACAAGGTTTCGCAGTTGATTTACCCGGTGGTTTACGCGTTGTAGACACAGGTACTGAATTCGGGATTAATGTGGACACCGAAGGCCTCAGCGAAGTCCATGTGTTTGATGGATCAGTACAAGCGCAACGGCGAAATCACAACGGCGATATCGAGGTTCTTCGAGATTTCAGGGTTAATGAGACCTTCCGTACAGTGACGACCGAGTCACATGTTGAGCTCATTGATGCCCCCGAAGACAGCGACCAGTTCTTGCGTGTTGAGTCACTCAAATCTTTGGCTCGCGGCTCAGGTGAGCAGGAGAACGAAAAGAAAGAAAGTGCTGCGAAACAACGATCCGAGATCAAATCTGATGCCGATCTGTTGATTTATTACAGCTTTGATCGTGCAACTGAATCCAACGGGCAACTGACCAATCGAGCAACTCGGCGAGAGAATGAAATCACAGGGGTGTTGCGGGGGACGGAGTCCCTACCGAGTTGGGGGAAGGGAAGATTCGGTGACAATGATGGACTTCATTTCGAAAGCGAGAAGAATCAGGGAATCGTTGTTCAAGACTTCGGGAAAGCTGCTGTCTCTGATCAATTGACCATCATGCTCTGGGTGCGTGTCGACGCGCGGCGTCACTGGAATCTTTTAGCTAGCCAATGGGGAACACCGACTGGCTATTTCTTCCACCTCGCAACAGAAAATGACTTGCTGACGTTGCATCTGAGCAAAGATGGCCAACACGACGATATGACCAGGATCGTTGGTAGTTCTCTTACGCCGGCCGATGGCTGGACGCACGTTGCCATCACACTGAATACCAAAGGTCCATGTCGGCTTTATCGGGATGGTCGCCTCCAAGGATCATTGACCGTTCCGTTTGCCAATGGAGAGTTTCCCATAACGGCACGGCAGCCGCTGCGATTCGCCTCAAAAACAGACGTGGATCCCGGAGGGCAGGTAACGCTTCATGGAGCTATTGATGAGATTGTTGTTTTTCGGCGAGAACTCTCTTCGACCGAAGTTCGCGAGTACTTTCAAAACAGTCGGCCTTAAAGCCAGGAGTCCATTGTCATGGCTCACCCTGTTGATTCATCGCGCATTCTGATCAGCCCATCCTCTGATGCATGCACGTCGAAGGCGTACCGGCGAGGCGGCAAGGCATTTACGCTGGTGGAATTGCTGATCGTGATCGCGCTGATTGTGGTGCTGATCGCGCTGTTACTTCCGAAACTGTCCATGGCGAAAGAGGCTGCCCTGGACACGAGTTGCCGAGCACAATTTCATCAGATCGGTGAAGCCCTTCATCTCTTCGCATTGGATCACCAAAGTCGTCTGCCTGGCCTCTGGGGGCCGCCTTGGGCGGGTTATGGATCGGGGGAAGGATCATTTATGGGCAAGGAGGTTTTCACAGGTAGCTACCAACCCGCGCCGGCGGCGCAGTATGGCACGCTTGTGGATTATCTGGGAGGCGAGAGTGCCGCAAGAAAGTTTTACCGTTGTCCCGCATTGCCAACCGGACAATTCCGAAGCGGAATTGGCAGCAATGGAATGTTCGACATGACGATGTTCCAGTCACTACCCGGTGCAAATATCAAGTCACTTCCCAGTGACGCATCAGTCGAACTTGACGACGGAACAATGGTCACGACTCCGATGCCTGTCCTCATTGAAGAAGACCCCGCTTTTGGCATCAACAATCAGTTCGTTGACATGGGACATACCTCGATCAATCGCCTGGGATCATGGCATTTCAACAACTCTGGGAATTACGTCGCCGCTGATGGCGGTGTTGTACATCTGATTGTGGGGGAAATTGGCCCCGAGGGATGGAATTGGACGGCAAGGCATCCCAATGGGAACGAAATCAATCTGGGATTCGCATTGCAATATCGGGGCTGGAACATTGGACATTAACGGTTCTGCCAGAAATCTAGTTGTAGAAGGAAATAGATGTCACAACAAGCTACAAGAATTCACTTAAACACACCTTTCGTTTCTCACCCCCTTACTAACCACAGGAGATTAATGATGACATTTGGAAAGAGCAATACGATGTTGACGTGTCTTGGAATACTGGTGTCGTTGCTATTCGTATCGTCCACCCAAGGTGTTTCAATTGTGAGTGACGCCGTCGAACCGAATGATGGTTGGTCCGTCACGGGAAACGGCCTCGGATTCTTCACAGGCTGTTGCGGTGTCGCACCAACCGCTGGTGGGAATCTCATCCATATCAACAACATTGGAGGGCGAAACGCCAATAAGACCTTCTCGCCAACTTTATTCGAAGGCACGTATACCGTCACTTTTGATATTGGAAACTTCAATAATGCTGGTTTTTCAATTATTGATTTGGCCAATACTGGATTGACAGCAGGTGGTGTTGTTCAAACGCCTACCGTCAGCGTTACGCCTTCACCCGCCCTTGGCGCGACAAACCAATGGTCGCTGACCTACGACATTACCGCCGGCAACCCCAACATTGGCAGCCCTTTGGGATTCCAGTTGATCTCCCCTGACAGTGGGGACAATCTCAATGCTTCATTTGATAATCTTGAAATCGACCTTGCAGTAGCACCGCCTCCACCGTCGACCATCATCAATGCGACGCCTTACCAGAGTTTCGAAACGGCCGGCAATCTCAGCCCATTCAGTGGTGCGGCAGGTGGACCGTTTGGGCCATTAACTACTGTTGCTGGTGACCGAACATTGATCGGGACTGCTGGCGAGTACTTTCATCTTGAGGATGCCGAAGACGGGGCTGTCGACACACCCGGCTTAACAATCACACCGAATGCGGGAGCGATCAGCGTTCTAACGGGAGGTCCTGGTATCGATTCTGTCGATGAAGACGATGGAGTCATTGACAATCAGCGTACCGGAACAGCACGTTCAATTTTCCGAGACAACAACGGAAACGCACTTTCCATTGACTTCGACGCCAATGTACTTGGCGAACTACCCACCCATGCAGGTTTCGCAATAACAGACGGCGGTACGGCGGCCATCAACACGATTGACGTCGGCGAGAGGACCGTGATCGAGGCTTTCGATCAGTTTGGGCAATCTCTGGGAGTTATCGATATCCTCAACTCGGCGTTCCTCGATAACAGTTTCGGTTCAGTCTCCACTGCGGAAGATCGCTTCTTTGGATTTATCAACGAAGGCGGCATTGCGAGCATCAGCGTGACCTCCCTTCGGCTGGATGGCACCATTCCCGCGCTGGCGAGTTTTGAGATCGACCATGTCCAATACGGCCGCCTTGCCACGATCCCTGAACCCGCCACAGCCATCTTGATAGGTTCCCTCTTGGCGATCGGCGCTCGTCGAAGAACGCGCGCGACCTGAATCAAGCCGAGTTATTCTGTAAGAAGCAAGGAAACGATAGAATACAACGGCCGCGGTAATCACCGTGGCCGTTTTCATTTGATCTGCCTGACTGGACTTTACATCTAACCGATCCGTTCTATTCCCCCCATGTGCGGCCGCAACGCGTCATGCACGGTGATACTGCCGTCTTCATTCTGGTACATCTCCATGATCGGAATCAACATGTGCGATCGTCGCTGTCTTCTTCAACATCGCCGCGTGAAGGCATGGCAGGCTCCCAATGGTGAATTGAATGGTCGACAGCAGTGAATGGGGCGCGGCACACGGTTCAAAGATCGTACGACGATTGGTTTTTCAAGCATCCATGAGGGATGCATCACGAGTTCATACCTCCTCGCAACCTCCGCTCGCATTACAGAAAAACGCCGCGGTCCACAATGTCGGACCGCGGCGTCGGGGCTAGTTATGATCGGGTTTCATGCTCATCGTCGCGATGCTGATGTCGTGCGTTCGTCAGTGGGGCATGCCTGCGAAGATTTTGGGGGAAGGAGCACGGTGTCAATGACGTGAATGACGCCGTTCGCAGTGTCGATATCTGCTTTGATGACATTGCTGTTGTTGATCTTCACGCCTTTGCTTGCATTGATTTTTACCGAACTGCCTTGAGCGGTCTTGGCTGACGACAGTTTGGCGACGTCGCTCGCAAAGACACGACCCGGCACGACGTGGTAAGTCAACACGGCCTGCAACATTGCCTTGTTTTCGGGCTTGAGCAGTGATTCGACCGTGCCGGCGGGAAGCTTGGCGAAAGCTTCGTCGGTGGGTGCGAACACGGTGAGCGGGCCCTTGCCCTTCAGGGTGTCCACAAGTCCCGCCGCCTTGGCTGCAGCTACGAGCGTCTTGAAACTGCCCGCGGAAACGGCAGTGTCCACGATGTCCTTGTCGCTGGGAAGGATCACCTGATCGATCACGTGGATGACGCCATTCGTGCAGTGGATGTCCGTCATGACGACTTTGGCATTGTCGATCATCACCACACTTTTACCATGAGCGTTTTTGACCTGGACGTCGACTTGCTGGCCGTTCAGGGTCTTGGCATTGGAAACATTCACAACCTGTTTCGCCATGACTTTGCCCGGGACGACGTGATAGGTCAGGATAGCCTGTAGCTTCGATTTGTTTTCCGGCTTCAGGAGTGCTTCCACTGTGCCCTTCGGCAGCTTGGCGAACGCTTCGTCTGTGGGAGCGAACACTGTAAAGGGGCCTTCCCCTTTTAGAGCATCAACGAGGCCGGCAGCTTGAACTGCTGTGACCAGTGTTTTGAATGATCCCGCTTTGACGGCGGTGTCAACAATGTCTTTCTTGCCCGCGAATGTGACCGACGCGGCCATCATCATCACCATCGTGCCGACAATAATCTTCTTGCTAAACATCTTGAAGTCCTCATCTGATTTGGGGTTGATCTTGAAATACACAGGTCGACCGACCTTTACTTCGATGCGTGTGCGCAGGCGGATTCACCTCGCCAAGAAAATACGAGAAAGAGATTCGTGATTTACATGTGTTGAGATAAGAACTGCAGCGCTTAACGATGTTCAATCAGTCGAAGTCGTCAATGTCTCACCCAGTTGTACCGCTTCGTCGGGTGTCTTTGCCAACGCATTCGCGCCGACTTGAGCGGCAAGATCATTTGAATCGGCAAACGCGGAACCACCAACAATGATCTTGACCGGTCTGGCAGATGCGAGTCGACGTATTGCATCGATGCTCGTCGTCACGGAATGCAGGTGTGTGGTCAACGTCGCACCAAGAACGACCACATCCGCCTCGAAATCAAGCACAGCTTGAGCCAGGTCGGCCGAAGGCAGGTCTGCACCCAGGTAGACAACGCGCCAACCTGCCATTTCAAAAAAGTCCGCGACGACTCTTACGCCGATTTCGTGGCGGTTCCCGACGACAGCCGCAGCGACGATGGTCTTGCCGTTTGCCGCGGCGCATTCCATCTGTGGCCAAAGTTGAGACATGACCAACTGTGTGGTTGTCGTCACAAAATGCTCTTCTGAGATCGTGACCTCATTGTGATGCCACATGCGCCCGATTTCCTGCACCGCCGGGATTAGCACATTGAGGTACGCCTCACGAACCGTCAGTCCGTTTTGGGTCGCGTCCAACACGATACGAGCAGCCGTGCGGCGGTTACCTTCAAGCACCGCAAGCACGTATTGCGCTGCCAATCGCCCGTGGGGGTCCGAAATATCCAAAAGGGATTTTGGAGCGTCCATTGGACGATCGAACACGGCAAGGCATTGCGAGAAGTACCGATCCAACTCCGATCCGCTTGGCAACTCGGCAAGGAGAACCGCCTGCAACGATTCCAGTGCACCGCGAAGCACATTGTCGGGAACGTCTCGTGCATCCAACAATGCGCGGCACCACTCTATGTGAGCAGTAAATAACCGCGGTTGACCGGAACGAACGGCTGATGCCAACTCCAAGACACGGGAGGTGAGATAAGCGCGCCAACTCTCCTGTGGGAGCGGGCCGAAGGCAGAAAAAGACTCCGAATCGGTCTCAGCCAGCGAGGCGGCGGCGTAGGCGGCATAACCGGATGCACTTACTTCGAGCAATTTCGCCAGATGTTTGTTTGGTTCGGACACGACCGCATTTTAGCGACCCGGTTCAATCCGACCTTTTTAATGGGCGAGGTGAATCCAAGAGAAATCACCAATCGAACAACCTTCTGGCGGTATGGGTTAGCCCCAGACGCCGCAGTACCCTGATTGGCTTAGGATTTTCAGAATCTAGGACGACGGATGATCCATGACACTGCAGGCAGTTTGTCAATTCGAGCCAGCGGAATACGTTAATATTTCGTGCTGGAATCCGAACAGTCTGGTAGGCGATAGCAATATGGGAACTGACAACGCGGCAACCGAGAACGGCCTGCTGGTTCAGATTGCGGCAGGGAACCGGGATGCTGTGGCATCATGCATCGATCGCTTCGGAGGGCTAGTCTGGTCGCTGGCACGGAGGTTTTGCCGAAATGCAGCCGATGCCGAAGATGCCGTACAGGAGATCTTTATGGAGGTGTGGCGGTCAGCAGAACGCTACAACCCAAGCATCGGGTCTGAGGCGACCTTCATATCGACCATTGCGAGAAGACGGCTAATCGACAAGCAACGCCGCGCGGGACGATCGGTCAAGTTTGAACCATTGTCCAGTGCCGCCGATGCGGACACGAACGATGCTTCTGCCACCCAACCCATGGAGTTGGCAGACGAAGTTGCCCGCGCGCAGGAAGCGATGGAGTCGCTTAACGACGAACAACAATCGGCGTTACGGATGTCCATATACGAGGGGCATTCACATGCCGAGATCGCCAAGCGGATGGACGTGCCGCTTGGAACCGTGAAGACCAACATTCGACGTGGACTCATTCGCCTGCGCACCATGCTGAGCGAAGAAAGCGAAGGAGGTGCGTCATGACCGCTCCTTCGTTACCTCAAAATGAAAGGTTGCAGGATCTCCTGGCAGCTCGGGCGACAGACATTCTTTCAGCCGCACAGCAAGACGAAATGGAATCACTGATGGCTCGGGAAGCGCAATGTGATGACATTGCGTTTGATCGTGCTGCCGGCGTCGTCGAACTGGCGTTTCTCGACAGGCATTACCAACCCTTACCGGAAGCCATGCGCCTGACCCTCATTGACGAAGGTGAAAAGGAAGTAGAGCGACGAACCCAAGGTAGTTCGATTGATTCTTCCGTCGCCGGCGCCGATCAAAACAGAACGTACCGATTCTCAAACTGGCAGTCAGCAGGTTGGCTTGCCGCAGCCGCGATGCTTGTTATATCGGTGATTGCCTGGTGGCCGTCGACCAATACGACGCCGAAGCAATCACGAGAAAGATTATTGGTGTCTGCAGGTGACGTAAAAACCGTTCAATGGAATATACCCACAGACGAGAGATTCACGGCTGTCACAGGAGACGTTGTCTGGAGCACACAGCAACAGACAGGCTACATGCGATTGAAGGGCATGCCGGTCAATGATCCTTCCAAAACCCAATACCAACTCTGGATTGTCGACCCTAACCGCGACAAACACCCTGTCGACGGCGGCGTGTTTAATATCGATCGTAACGGTGAAGTCATCATTCCGATCAACGCCAAACTCAACGTATCGCCGGCCGCATTCGCGATCACGGAAGAACAACCCGGCGGCGTCGTTGTATCTAGCGGTCCGTTGCTCGTCGTCGCACCGGTCGATTCCTGAGCAAAAACACTTTCAGGTGTCGGACTTGGAATCAAAGTCGCCGCAATTGCGGAACCAGTCGGCAACTTGAACGTCTATGAAATCTTGTCCATTCCACCCGTATAAGGTCTCAACACCTCCGGCACGGTGATCGTACCGTCCTCGTTTTGATACATCTCGATGATGGGAATAAGGATTCGTGGGCTCGCAGCGACGGTGTTCTTCAAGGCGTGGGCAAAGACGTTTTTCTTCGTATCCGGATCCTTATAACGTATGTTGAGCCGACGGCACTGGTAGTCATGCAACACACTGGCGGAATGTGTTTCGCTGTACGCGCCGCCTGAAATGATGCGGCCGTCGCCGTCTTCTTCCACGTCGCCGCGGCTGGGCATCCAGCATTCGATGTCGATCATGTCGACATTCTTCGGGCCCAGGTCACCCGTGCAACATTGCAGCAGACGGTACGGCAACTTCAATCGTTGCAGCAAGGTTTCGACAAATCCCATCATCTTGCCGTGCCAGGCTTTGGATTCGTCCGCGTCGGCTTTGCAGATGACCACCTGCTCGACCTTGTCGAACTGGTGAATACGGAACAGCCCCTTGGTGTCCTTGCCGGCCGCGCCGGCTTCGCGACGGAAGCAGGTGGAGACGGTCGTGTAGCACAGCGGCAAATCATCGGCGTCGATGATCTCGCCCATGTGGTAGCCCATCAGGCCGACTTCGCCGGTGCCGGTCAGATAAAACTCGCCGTCGGAGGTGGGGTTGGCGATGGCATAGGCTGTATCCTTGCCGTGTGGAAAGAAGCCGGTGCCGACCATGGTTTCATCGCGGACGAGGACGGGCACGTTCATCGCCGTGAATCCGTTCTCCTGCGTCATGAAGTCAAAAGCGTAGCGCAGGATCGCCTGGTGCAGTTGCATGCCCGCGCCTTTGAGCACGTAGCTGCGCGCGCCGGCCATCTTCGTGCCGCGCTCGAAGTCGACCATGCCGAGTGCGAGGCCGAGGTCGATGTGATTGCGCGGGCGGAAACCTCGGTTTTCCTCGAACGTTTTGGTCGGATCGAAATCGTCCGGCTCCCACGTGCTCAACTGCACGTTGTCATCGGCGTCTTTCCCAACGGGAACCCAATCGCCCGCCGGCTGGGGCAATTCGAGCACCAGGTCGTCGCGCTTGGCGAGTAACTCGCTCGCTTGGGTTTCCAGCGCGGCGATCTGGTCCTTCAATGTCGCACTTTGATCCTTGAAGCCCGCGACTTGGGTTTTGATCTGCGCCTTTTCTGCGTCGCTCGCCTTTTTCATTTTGCCCATCAGCGGACCGATCTGTTTGCTGACCTTGTTCTGCTCGGCAACCAGATTTTCCTTCTCGGTATTCAACGGACGGAACTCGGCATCGAGTTCGAGCACGCGATCGACCAGCGCCGCGTCATAGTTTTTGTTCGTCGCGCCGGTGCGATATTTGTCGGGATGGTCGCGAAGGTCTTTGAGGTCAATCATCGGGGCACGTCCGTGTTCAAGCCAATCGATCAGCCGATTGGGGCGGCAGTTTAGCATGCCACGCCGGGCGGCGACGAACCTCTTATTTCGCGAATTTCAACAACATTTGCCCCTTCGACGGCATCGTCTTCAGCGCGGCGGACAACTTCGCATGCGCGGCGGCGGCTTCTTTCGATGCGCTCGGCTCAATCGGCGTGCGCTCCAGCACGTCGCTCGGCACGTCATAAAACCGTCCGTCGCCGTAGAGTTTGAAACGTTGGTCGCGGACGAAGTAGGTCGGCTTCGTGCGTTCGGGCCT
>JANQKH010000357.1 GCA_028281215.1 Phycisphaeraceae bacterium
CGGGGCTGACGTCGTCCAACAAGTCGGAATTCGCCAGTGTGCGCGCTAACGCGGGCAACTCGGTATCGAGTTTGAATGTTTTTGACCCAAGTTTCGCCGTGGCGACGTCGGCGCCTTCGGGCAATGTGACCTCAATGAGCACGCCGGTCTTTTCACCGCAGCCGAGCAGGGTGAAAAGCACGGCGAACAAAGCAGGCGTTGAGATATATCGGTTCATACGGCAGATCCCCAGCCATGAGCCCCGGCTTCGCCCGGGGACTGTTTCCCAGACGCCTTAGCATGCGTGCCACACACCAATACAAATATACCTTTTCACACAACCAACCCGCGCTCATCCAATCCGTTCATCCGGTAACAGTGCCGCGTAGTCTTCGACCGAACCGCCGGACAGGCAGCAATCGATAATCTCGCGGCCGAGCGGGAGGAGGTCCGGTTCGAGGTATTTTTCCAACTGTTTCCGGAAGAATTTGTGCAGTTGTTGTGCGCCGAGGTCGTACGCTTCGGGGCCGACTTCGTCTTGCGTTTCCACGCGAAGCATCACCGGCGGAATGTGTGTGCCTTCGACGACGAGTTGTTTGGGCACCCAGCCAAGCAACGGGCATCGCGCCGCTCGGACCTGGTCCTTGCGGAACTTGGCCAAGCCGCGACGGGCGAGGTATTCGCGGACGATCCATTGCGGCATGAAGCCGGTCCGCCAGCAACCGATGTGCTGGTTGGGCACGAGGATGAACAGCGTGCGGGTGGTGGTTTGAATCTGCTTGAGCAGCAGGTTGGCCTGATCGACGCGACGCCCGGTGGCGAACGGCCAGTAGGAGCCGACGCCTTCCGACGCCAGCCCGCCGGTTTCATCGACGATGGACGGGTTGCCGTGCCCGCGCGGCGCGGTCAGGCGCCAAAGCCACGCCAGCGCCGGCGGCAGAATCTGCAACATGCCGATAATGCCGTACGTCGGTTTTTCCTTTGTGCAAGGTGGCGTGCGCACGCCGAAGCTGCGAATGTCGACCGTCACTTTGCCGTCGACCACATCCTCCACCGCGTAGCGCGGAATCACCACGCGCGGGTTCGGGCAGGGCACGCCCGGTTCATCTTCGGTGTGCTCCCAGATCAGCGTCGTCGCGCCGGGATGCGCTTCGATGTTCAAAAACAGAAGCGGTCCCTTCGGCTCGATCGTCATGCGCTCCAGGTGCGGATCGATGCCGTAGTGATTGATGTGATTCACGCGCACAAACCACGCGCTCTCGGCATCCATCAGCGAAAGCTTGCCGTTGTCCGATTGCAGTTCGCTGTGGCACAACGCCATGTCGTCGGTGACCGGCCGCAGTTCACAACTGCGCGGCAGCGCGACGTGACGCTTGTCATCGTTGGTCACATTCTGACCGAGCATGAGTCGGCCGTCACGTTCGCGGTGCGCCAGTTCGAGCATTTCACTTTTGCCGCCGCCTGATGCGCCTTCGTGCATGAACGTGACGATGTTGTCGTAAGGCGTCACCACCTGCACAGTCGAACAATGCGCCGTGACCCAGCCTTCGGTTTCGCCCAGCGTGATCAGCACGCCGTACACACCTTTCTTGGCGCTGGGGCCGGGGTAGAGGTTGTAGCTGAACAGTTCGTGTATCTCATCGGTGCGGTTGTGGACGACGATCTGCTTGCCGTCGAAGTGCGTGTGCCGGAAGGGCGGGGCGACATAGATCACCGCACGCGGTGAGAAGTCGGTGGGCGTTTCGTCCGGCGTCATCATGCCTTGCAACAGCGCGAGCCCGAGCGCGAAGAAGCCGGCATTCGCCGGCGCGATGACCAGCGCGGGCATCCCATGGTTCTCATCGCCCGCGAAGAACGGAAAGACGGCCAGTTCCTGCGTCTTGAGCCACTCGAATGTTTCGTTGCGGACGGACTCGAATTCCATTCCCAACTGATCGGAGAATCGCTTCTTGTCGGTGGGGCGATCATCGCCGATGACCATGCAGTCCGGGTCGCGGCGGCGCATGTACGGGTGGGTGTAATTGGCGGCGACGCCGTTCTTGGTTCGACAGACGCGGGCTTCGACGAACGGCCCTTTGCCGGGCACGTCGTAACTCACCTCATGCCAACCACTTTCGTCGGCGTCGCGAGTCGACAGCTCGACCAGCTCGTCAACACTGTTGGCCAAGGCAAATCCGGGGCAGGCGGCCAGAAGTTCGGTGACCTCGGCCGGAACGTTGAACGGTAGGGCTTGTGTGCCCGTCATCATCATCATGCTCCTATGCGTAAAAAAAGCCGCTTCTTGCACAAAGAAACGGCCAGAAGCGACATTATAGTGATTGTGATAATTCAAGTGAATTGCGAGCCCGCCTTTACACAGATCACACAGTTCTTCATCATTTTTTATTTCGCTTACGTTTCTTCTTGGAATCCTTGTCGGGTGGTTTCATCTTCTTGAAAGCCGATCTGCCGAATGAAGGGTCGAGTCGCACGATTTCCTGTCGACGCAGGTCAAGCGTTTCGTGTTTGCCCTGAGGGGTACTGACCAGGACAAACGGCAGGCAAACTCCTTCCACGCGAAGCGGGTCGCCGGCGTCCCATGGCATGAACCGCACATGGATCACTTGCATGTCGCGCTTCCACTCACTGCACTCCGGCAGTAATTGGCCGATTTCATGACAGACGGTGATGTAGTCGCCCAACTTCACATCGTCCGGCGCCAATCTTCGAGATGTTGATGTTTTCAGCTTCATGTCATCACGTCAGTATCGCCGCGCTGGGTTCAACGCAGTCAGGGGTTAGGGTTTATGGTGTGGTAAAACGATCGCTGTCGGGAATTTCGTGAGAATTACCGATCGATTCGACGTTCAGGTGGTCAACGGTATTCAGATGGATACCGCCGGCGGTCTTTTCAGACGCGTTAGAGGAGATGAAAAAAGCAATAGGTGATGAATCGCACGGCATTGCCTTTCGACATAACGTCAACTGGCAAGCGTAGGCTCGGGGCGTTGCGAGTCAAGGGGATTTGGAATGACGAGGATGGGGCGGGTAACCATAAGCCAATCGTGTTTGCTATTTGTTAGCAAATTTGATACAATCGCCCGATTCCGCGTTTTTATCGGCGCGGCCTGTCTCAAGGGTTTGTGATGTTCGGTCATTCAGTGAATCATCTGGTGGCGACATGTCTTGGGGAAAACCCGGAACCCAAGGCTAAGTGTTTTGGAAAAATTGAGTTGCACCTGCTTCTGAAGTGGCGGATGTGTGTCAGAGGGATATCCCTGAGACATTTCACAACCTACTGGAGTGTCTCGGCTTATAGGTGTTTTGGGCGTCGAGGGGAGGGGGAGGGGGTGGCGTGGCGACAATTGCTGGTCCGGGCGCTGCGCCGACCATTGGATTGGAAGGTGGCAGTTGTCGAAAAAAACGGTTCGGATCAGGGGTTGTCCCTATGTCGGAGTAAGGCGGGAACGTGATGCGGCGCAAAGCCGTAGAATTCGGCAGAGGTGTTGTTCATGAGTCGTAATCGTGTCATTCAGTTGGCGTTGGTGCTGGTTGCGATCGGCGCGTTGTTGGTGACGTCGTTTGTGAGTGTGCCACAGATCAACAAAGAGCGTCAGGCGTTGCAGTTGGTCAACGCCGCGCCGAATGCCGACACGCCGGCCGAGGTGTCGTTCATGGTGACGTTGTCGGGGCCGTTTCGTGGGTTCGTGATCAACTATCTCTGGATGCGGATTGAAGACCTCAAACAGAAGGGCGATTTCGCGGAGATCAACAACTTGGCGCGGACGGTGACGGCGTTGCAACCCCGGCAGCCGGATGTCTGGTCGTTCCATGCATGGAATATGGCATACAACGTGTCGGTGCAGACATATACGCCGGAGGAGCGTTGGGATTGGGTGGATCGCGGCATTCGCCTGTTGCGCGAAAAGGGCATTGTTTACAACCCGAAAGCGGTGAAGCTGTACCGCGAGTTGACGTGGATATTCTTCCACAAATTCGGGCAATACTCCGACGACATGCACTGGTACTACAAGCGCCGTCTGGCGCGGGAGTGGACGGAACTGCTGGGCATGCCGATGGCGAACGAGACGACCGAAGACGCAATCGCACGGTTCGCGCCCGTGCCGGCATCGCCTCACAAGTTGGAAGCATTGATCGGCAAGAATCCACAGGTGCGCGTGTTGCTCGATGAGTTTTTCATTCCCGCCGGTTACGACATCGAAGCAGGCTTTGAGCCAGAGCGAAAGAAGGCGCGGGAGAAGTTGTTGCGTGCGATCGGCGTGGTGCTGATGTACCACTACATCAACGATGTGAACATGCTGCCGAAGAAGATTCGCGTCAAGCCGGCGTACGACCCGGCGATTCTGCCGGCGTTTGAAGACGACGCCAACCGCCAAGCGATCACCGCGCTGGTCGCGCATCTGCGCAAGCGCGTGTTGATCGACAACTACAACATGAACCCGAACCTGATGCTGGAGATGATGATAGAGTTCGGGCCTTTGGATTTTCGCCACGCGTCGGCGCACGGGATGTATTGGGCGCACCGCGGCGTGCAGGTGATGGATTCCCTGCTCGACAAGCGCGGCATTGATCGCGTGAACACGCTCCGCCAGCGCATTCACACGCCGCAGGACATGTTCCAGAACGGGCGGTTGTGGTACGACCCGCATACGGACATTCTCACGCAGGAGCCGGACCTGCGTTTCATTCCGTCGTATGAACGTTCGATGGAACTGGCGATGGAAGACCTGCGCAAGAACCAGGCGGGTGTGAAGGACACGTACGAAGCGGGACATGAAAACTTTCTGCTTCAGGCGATGGTGTTTCATTACATGTACGGCAACCGGGCGGACGCGGCGATTTATCACCGCAAGGTTCTCACGCTTTACAAGGATCGGCCGCACAACGTGCAGACCAAGCGGTATGAGTTGGCGATGGATGAACTGGTGGCGCGCGAGTTTCTCGGCAACGTGATCAACATGGAGAACCTCAGCGCGTACCTGCACGGCAACCTGCGTCAGGCGATGTGGGCGCGCGTGAAAGGCGATAACGAGGAATATTCACGACGGATGCTGCGGGCGAAGGGCGCGTACGACGAATACCAGAAAGAGCAGAGCAACGCGACGCCGATCGCGCCGCAGGATCGTATGGGTCTGCCGCCGTTTGAAGTGTTGTTGGCGGACACGATCAATCGCATGCTGGTCACGCCGTTTCATATCACGAGCCGCGCGCGGCTGTGGGCGAACACGCCCGTGCCGGTTCAGCGGATGTTGTTCGACCGCGTTCGGCCGATGCTTTACACGCTGGCGGCGGATTCGGGTTACGACCCGAACCTGATGTTCCCGGAGCCGCCGGGGATGGAAAGTTACCGAGCCGAGCAACGCCGTCGCGCGGAGGAACGACGCCGGCGCGAGCGTGACGCCAACTCAAAGGAGGTCAAGTCAGGCGGTGATGGGAAGCAGAACAAGTAGGGGGTATGAGGCGGCGATCGTTCGAGATCGCCACACGTTCATGCGATGGTTTCGGCGTGAATGGTTGCCGTCATCGCGTGCGATTCACCGGGTTTCAATGTGATGGCATTTTCTGCGACGTTGGCGGTTTCGATGCAAAGCATGTTCGGCCAGTCGTCGTCACCAAAGTCCGCCATGTTGGCCGCTTTGTCGATCCAGGGGTTCCAGACGATCGTGGATTGCGAGCCTGTCTTTTCGATCACGATCCGACGCCGGGATGCATCATCATGGATGACACACGTCGAGTCGGTGTTGTGGAAGACGCGATCGGTTTCACCGGTGAAGCGAATGGGTTCATTCGGTTGCGATTTGGTTGTGAAGTTGTCGACCTTGTCGGTGTAGGCGGCGCCTTCGAGGCCGGTGATCGCACATTGATGGATGTCGCCGACGCGGAAATATGAATGCAGCGCCTGTTCGAAGATGAACGGCTCGGCATCGGCGGGGCCCTTGTGCTTGACCCAGTGTTGCATGGCGAGGGTTTGGCCGTCACCGCTGAGTGTGACAGTCATCGTGGCAACGAAGTGATGCGGCCAGAGCTTGTGCGTGTTCGGGCTGGACTTGAACGCGAGCACGGTTTGCACAGCGCCGTCGTCGAGTTGGTCGACGGAGCGGAACTTCCAGAACTGATGGCGTGCGAAGCCATGCATGGGCGCATCGGGGCCGGCGGATTGGGGCACGTTGTCCGCGAACCAGGGGAAGCAGATCGGCACGCCGCCGCGGATGGGTTTGCCCGGCTCGAACAGGCTGGCGTCACTGACAAACAGCACGGGTTCACCGCCGGCGGGTTGGAAATGGGTGACGTGCGCGGCGTGACGGTAAACGTGGACTTCGCCGCCGCCCGCGGTCAGCACGGCGCGGAACAGGTCGTTGACGCCGGCCTCGAAACGCACGGCATCATCGATGCCCATGTGTTCGTTGAGTTGTCGCAGGACTTTGGCGTCGGAATCGGACATGGGTGGATTGTAGGGAATGGGCGACTAACTTTGAGTTTCGCACGCCGTGGCGGCGTCTTCGGATTGTTTGTCGAGCACGGCGCGCACCGACTCAATCGTGCGGGCAATCGCCGTGTCGACTTCATCGGCGGTTGTGAATCGACCGACGCTGAACCGCAGCGCACTGAAGGCGACGTCGTCCGGCAGTTGCAGCGCCCGCAAGACGTGACTGGCTTCGCGACTCGCGCTGGTGCAGGCCGAGCCGGCGCTGACGGCGATGTCCGGCATCGCTTGCATCACGTCTTTGCTCTCGGCGCCGACGAAACTGATGTTGCATGTCTGCGGGACACGGTGTTCGCGATCGCCGTTAATCACCGCAGTGTCGAAGGTTTGAAGGAACGTGTTTTCCATTTTGTCGCGAAGGACGCGCAAGTGATCGGGTTCGTTGGCCATTTCGAGTCGGCAGACTTCGGCGGCTTGGCCGAGGCCGACAATGCCGGGCACATTGAGTGTGCCGGAGCGCATGCCCTTTTCGTGTCCGCCGCCGTCGAAGATCGGTTCGAGGCGGACGCGCGGGCCCTTGCGGCGAACGTAGAGAAAGCCCGCGCCTTTTGGGCCGTAAAACTTATGGGCAGTGCCGCTGAGCAAATCGATGTGCGCGGCGTTGACATCGCAGGGCAGCTTGCCGATGTATTGCGTGGCGTCCGTGTGAAAGATCACGCCGCGCTCGTGGCAAAGTTGACCGATCGCCGGGGCGTCGTTGATCGTGGCTGTCTCGTTGTTGGCCCACATAATGGTGACGAGGATGGTATCGTCGCGGAGGGCGTCGGCGACCTGGTCGGCGGTGATCACGCCGCCAGCGTCTGGGGCGGGGCGAAGCCAGGTGATGTCGTAGCCTTGTTCGGCGAGTTTGCGACAGGGGTCGATCACGGCCGGGTGTTCTGAAACCGCTGTGATGATGTGTTTGCCTTTGTCCTTGTACCGCTCAGCGACGCCCTTGATGGCGAGGTTGTCCGATTCGGTTGCCCCGCTGGTCCAGACGATCTCGCGCGGGTCGGCGGCGATCAGGTCGGCCACCTGTTGCCGGGCGACGTCAACCGCCTTCGCCGCCGTGCATCCGAACGTGTGCCCACTCGCGGCATTGCCGAACTGGTCACGCAGGAACGGCAACATGGCATCGAGCACGGCGGGGTCGACCGGCGTGGTCGCGTTGTAGTCGAGGTAGATCGGAGTGCGGGTGGACATGGAAACTATTGTAGGACGGTCACCGCGGCTAGCGGGATTCGGCTTGGGTTTGTTCATCAGCGGGTCGTTGACTATCATCTGCCGTCCGCAAGGAGCTGACTGTGGATCAGGTACTTTCATTCGCGTTATTTATCGGATTCGGCCTCGCGTTCGTGCTGATCAATCTGACCGTCGGTCGATTGGTGCGCCCGAATCTGCCCAACGAAGAGAAACTGGACATTTACGAGTGCGGCGAACCAACGATCGGCGAAAGCTGGGTGCAGTTCGATCTGCGCTTTTACATCGTTGCGTTGTTTTACCTGGTGTTCGACGTGGAGGTCGCGCTGATCTATCCGTGGGCGGTGGTGTTCCGCGATTTCCCAGCCGAGGCGCTGGTGGTCGGCCTGCCGTTCATCGCCATCGTGGTTGTCGGTTACGCTTACGAGTGGTACGCCGGCAGTCTGGATTGGGTGCGCAGTTCGATCAACACGAGTTACAAAGGCACATCGGGATCGAACTTGGCGGCCATCGCCCGTCGCGATCCGGAGGCGTTGGAAGACGAGGCCGACGCCGCGGCCCGCGCGGCAGCCGTGAGTCAGTAAGTCCTCGCCATCACCCATGTGTTTCGTGGCGTGGGACGATTGGTTGCGGAATCAAAGCGATTGCCGAATCAAGTCGAAGTATTTTGAGATAGCCGCCCAAGTGGGTGTTCCGATAGATTCTTCAGCCGCAGTGGTTCGTAACCCCTTGGGGCGCGACACCTGTGATCATGACGGGTTATCCATGACCAATCGCTACAAGACCGTTCTGTTGTTGGGGGCACCCGGCGCCGGCAAGGGTACACAGGGCAACATCCTTGGCACGATCCCGGGTTTCTACCATTGCTCATGCGGCGATGTCTTTCGGCAGATTGACATCAGCAGCGAACTGGGAAAAATCTTTTACGAATACAGCTCGCGCGGTGAACTGGTGCCGGACGACGTGACGGTGAAAATGTGGGCGCAGTCGATTCACGCGCACACCGTGCTCAGCGAATACAAGCCGCACGCCGACCTGCTGATTCTTGACGGTATCCCGCGCACGGTCGAGCAGGCCAAGCTGATGGAAAAGCACATCGAAGTGCTCAAGATCATCCACCTCTATTGCAACGACGAAGAAGCGATGTTCGAACGACTGCGCCGCCGTGCGCTCAAGGCCAACCGGTTGGACGACGCCGACGAAAAGGTGATCCGCCATCGTTGGGATGTCTACGAGGCCGAGACGCGGCCGGTGGTGGATTATTACCCGAAGGAGTTGTTGTTCGAGGTCAACTCGCTTGGTTCGCCGGCGATGATCCTGCACGACATTCTGGATGTGGTTGCTCCAATTCAGGATCAGGTGTTTAAGAATCCGTTGCAGGATTAGGGATGGTTTGGGGATTGCCCGATCCGTATGCCATTCCGTGTGCCAAGGCTGGCTTGTCCAGCCGTGGAGTAACACAGAAACCGCACGGCTGGGCAAGCCAGCCATGGCACAGCGATTGCAATCCGGTACGGCAGCCATCGCTGAATTTGCTACAATCTCCGATTCTCACCTGCTCCCGGAGATTTGACTGATGAGTGGTCGCAAGCCGTACGTCGGCGGTAACTGGAAGATGAATCTGCACGCCGCGGAGGCCGAGGCTCTTGCTGCGGGTCTTGCGGACAGATTCGCCAAGGCCGATGCGCCTGACGCGGTCGACGTGGTGGTCTTTCCGCCGTTTCCGTATCTGTCGCAGGTTGGTCAAATCATCAAGGATTCGCCGATCAAACTCGGCGCCCAGGATTGTTACCCGGCTGAAAACGGCGCGTTCACCGGCGAGGTGAGTTTGTCGCAGTTGCAGGACGTCGGCGTCGAGGTGATCCTCACCGGTCACAGCGAACGTCGGCATGTCATCGGCGAATCGGATGTTGAAGTGAACGCCAAAACGGTCGCCGCACTGAACGCCGGCCTCGAAGTGATTCTCTGTGTTGGTGAAAAGATCGAACAGCGCGAAGCCAACCAGACGGATGCGATCAACAGCGCCCAGGTTTCCTACGGGCTTGCGGGCGTGACTGCCGAGCAGATGAGCAAGGTGACGATCGCATACGAACCGGTGTGGGCGATCGGCACGGGCAAGACGGCGACGCCGGACGACGCCCAGTTGGCGCACAACTTTATTCGCCGCGTGATTCAGTTCGGTCTGTTTGAAGGCCGGGCGGACATCGCCGAGAGCGTGCGGATTCAGTATGGCGGCTCGATGAAACCGGGCAACGCAGCGGACTTGTGCAGCCAGCCGGATGTGGACGGCGGCCTGATCGGCGGGGCGTCGCTGAAGGTGGATGATTTTAGTGCGA
>JANQKH010000393.1 GCA_028281215.1 Phycisphaeraceae bacterium
TCCATCACCTCGCTGCCGATGTTGATGATGCGGCCCCAGCTCTGTTGCTTCATGTGCGGCAACACCTGTTGTGCCAACAGAAGCGGCGACTTCACAAAGAAATCCAACTGATCGAGCATGTCCCGCCAGGTCATGGCTTCGATCGAAATGAACGGCTGCGGGCCCGTTGCGTTGAGCACGAGAATGTCGATCGGCCCCAGTTGCTCGCCCACTGCTGCGACCAGTGCTGCGCATTCGGCTTCGTCGGTCACGTCAGCCTGAAAGGGTTGAGCGATTCCGCCGGAAGCTTGAATCTGCGTGCACAACTGCTCGGCCTTGTCAGTGCTGGCGTGGTAATTGACCGCGACCCGGATGTCGGCCGACGCCAGCGCCCGCGCAATCGCCGCCCCCAGCCCGCGCGAGGCGCCGCTGACCAAAGCCACACGTTGTCTGCTGCTGCTTGCCATCGGGGGCGAATCGTAGCAGGTTCAGCGTGGCGTGGTTGGATCGTTTTTGTGCACGGTCTTGCCCATGCCCAACCGCGCACCAAAAAACCCCGCCGAGTTCGGCGGGGTTTTGGAAAAACGAAATCGTGTCATGCTTGATACAGCATGACGTTGCATGCTTTACGCTGCCTGACGACGACGACGCGCCAGACCGGCGAGACCGAGCAGGCCGAGGACGGCCGTCGTGGGCTCGGGCACAATCTGGAACTGCTGGGCGCTGAGACGGATGAGGCCTTGGTTGACCGCATCGCTCAGGAGGATCCAGCCGTCGCCGGGGCCGCCGAAGCCGGTGTCATTACCGAACTTGATGGAGATTTCGTAGGAGTCACCACCACCACGCTCGAAGAAGACGCCTTCGAGTTCAAGGACATCGCCTTGAAGCACTTCGAAGACACCGACGGTTCGGTTGTGGCCGGTCGTGCCGTTCTGGTGAAGACTGAACGCGTCTTCGTCACCGCCGCCGGCGCCTTGGCCGCCCTTGGCGATGAAGCCGGCGAACGGGCTGCCCGCTTCGAGATCTTCGGCGGTCAGTTCGAGGCGTCGGCCGTCATCACTAGCGATGGCGATCGAGTATTGTCCGCCTTGCATGAACTGCATGAAGCCGGTGGTCTTGATGGAGAAGTCGTCTCCGCCGTTGACCGGACCGCCACCACCGCCGGGGCCATCGTCATTGATGGTGCCGTAGGCTGTGTTGCCGCCAAAGTCACCATTGCCGCCGCCGTAGTTGACGAGGTTGGTGTTTTCGACATCAGTGACACCGGTGATGTTGTAGATCTGGTCGACCTGAACATCAAGGCCGCCGCTGATCAAGCCGGTGGTGCCGGTGCCCTGGCCGCCGTCGATGGCGTTCCAGATGGCCAGCGCTTCACTGGTGGTGTTGATGTCGTTGTCGTTGGAGCCGCCGCCGCCGATCAGGTTGAACGTGTCAATCTGCCACCCGCCGGCCATGGAAATGTCGCCGCCGAGGGCGCCGTCACCGAGCAATTCGAAACTGCCGCAGCAGTTGCCGACACCATTGCGAATGGCGATTTCAAAAGAGTCGCCGCCGCCGCGTTCCCACATGAATGCGTCAATGTCAACCATGTCGCCGGCGTTCACGGTAATGCTGCCGACCGAACGGTTGTGACCTGTCGGGTTATTGAAACCGAACTGATTGTCACCGGCTTCGCCGAGACCGGGGCCGACGGTGACTTGTTGCTGTGAGTTCTGGCTCAAGACAGCGCCGTTGAGACGAACCAGTCGGCCGTCGTCACTGGCAGCCGAAATGGAGTACGTGCCTGCGGTGTTGAAGGTCACGGTCGTACGGGCACGAATGGAAAAGTCATCGTTGTCCGCAAACGCGCCACCGGGAAGACCGTTGTCCGCGATCAGCGTGTACGGGTTGTTGGTGCCGAAATCACCACCGCCGCCGGCGAAGTCGATGACCGGAGCGCCGCCAACCGTGTTGATCGTTTCAATGTTGTAGATTTTGTTGCTGACTGGTGCAGCAAAGACGATTTGGTTACCTGTATTGAACAGGCCGTTGCCGTTGGCTTCGAAAGCGTTGTGAATGGCAATCGCTTCGTTGGTGTTGTTGATGTCGGTGTCAGTTGTGCCTGCGGTATTCAGGTTGACCGAAACCAACTGCTGGTTCAGGTTGCCGTCGCCGATAGCGTTCAAGGCCAATGCATGGGCCGACTGGGCTCCAGCAAAGACCACCAGCGCAAGCGCTGACAGTAGGGTGAGAGTGGACTTGAAGGAACGCATGGAGATTCTCCTTAACGATGAAAAAGATGGACAAACAGGTTAAAAAACGTCTACTCCTTGTTTGCTCCCGAACGAGAACAAACGATGTTTCCATTCACCATCGCGTCAGGCAGCCGGAACGCAAGACACGCAAAATACTTAGATTGGGCTGCGACGCTCGCGATCGATCCTCCGATCAACCGCTTCAATCGAGGGGAAGACCTACTCCTCTGTATAGAAGGTTCTTTCCCAACTTGTTACAAGATACCACAAGGAATGGGTGCATGTCAAGAACAGCGGCCCAATTCTCTTGGTTCGTCCAAGTTATTCCCAGTGTTCCAGCAGTGTCATCGGTCTTGAAACATGGCTTGGCTACCGTGTTCATGGGTTTTCAGAACGCGGTGAATGCGTGTTTTTGTGCTTGGACATGTTGAAAAAACACCTCCCGGTGTGCCGGGAGGTGCTGATATTGACTGAATTTGCAGTGTTCGCGGGAATCAGGCCGCATGACGACGACGGCGCGCC
>JANQKH010000407.1 GCA_028281215.1 Phycisphaeraceae bacterium
CGCCACGCAACCACCCTCGGCGGCAACTGTCTTTCCATGGCGGTCAGCGCTAAAATTTTCGAGGTTATTGAGCGTGACCAGTTGTTGCTGCACGCGGCCGCCATGGAACGCCACGTGATATCCCGCGTGAACCAATTTGCCGCCGACCACGCTGAAATCAAGGGCGTCCGCGGCAAGGGACTGTTTCTGGGCATCGAACTCGATCCCGACGCGGACGGCGCGTGGTTTAACAAGGTCGGCGACGTCGTCAACCGTTGCATGAGCCAGGGGGTCTTGGTCAACGGCACGCAGGACACCATCCTCCGTATCGCCCCCCCGCTCACCGTCACGCAGGACGAATTGGACGAAGGACTCGACGTCATCGAACAGGTCATCGCCGATTCATGAGCATCATGCCAACAGCCTCGCTTTATGCCACGTGGTTCCGCATAGCGACCTTGCTGGTCGTTGCGATGTGGTCTGCATGGCTAGCAGGATGCGTATCCGAACGCCCAGACGCACCCCTGCCGGAACCGACGGGCCAACTCACACCAATCCCGGCGGTCGGCGCGAAGACCGACGGCATTCTGATCGTCGATCAGATTTACATCCTGCGCCAGCGACAGTTGGAGCCGATTCTGGCCGAGGTCGCCGAGGGCGCGGCCGCACGGTTGGACGACACTCAACGCGCCACGTGGAACGCCAACGAGTTGCAGGCCGTTCGTCTTAACGCCGTCGAACTTAGCCAGTTCTACAAGGCGATCGACAAAGGCAGCAGCATGAGGCGGAACCGGCACGCCATTACCAAACACGACCTGCTGCTGGAAACCACACCCGAACTGGCGCGGCCCATCGTGATTGATTGGGCAACCAAACCCAATTTGGATCGCACCCTTCGCATGCCAGCCGGCCGCACCCGATTCCTAGGCCAACTCAAGCTCGAGCGCGATCACGCGTCGATCACGCTCACACCTCAACACCATTGGGTTCGCCAGACACTCATTCCGCGTGCGCCATTGGAGAAGGTGCGCGACGGCCGCATCTTCCATGAACTCACGCTGACGGCGGCGCTTCCGCCGAACGAGTACCTCGTGATTTATTGGCATCCATCCCCCGAAGATTCGGACGACCAATCTGGCGATGCAAATCAGCCAGAAGTGCCGGGTGAACCCGACGCCGCGCCGGACACACACACACCGCCGACCCCCAACACGAATCCGAATGAGTCGCCCGAAAACGATATCTTCAAACTGCCGTTGCCGCCGCCCCAGCCTCGCCTTGGCCGGCTGTTGTTGACCGGCCAGCGCGCCAACAAAGCATTACAACTTATTCTCGTCATCCACAGCCCCGCGCGGGTTGGTCAAGTCGACAATGCCAGGCCAACCGGCGGCGATGGATCCCCTACGCCTGATCCGCCCCCAGATTTGAAGACTGATTCAAAGCCTGCCCCACCGCCTTCACCACAGGATCGTGAATCCTCCCCGCCGTCGCGATGATGCCGCGATTCGCTTCCAGTGTGCGACCATGTGTGAAGTCCAGCGCCTTGCCGGTGACGTCGGTCACGGTGCCGCCCGCTTCCTGCACGACGATCATGCCGGCGGCGTGATCCCAAATCTTCTCACGGTAATCCGCGCGTGTCGGCAAACGCAGATAAATCTCCGCGTCGCCCCGCGCCACCGCAGCGTACTTCACCTGACTGTCCATACGAACCGGATCGTTGGCAATACCCAGCGTGTTGGCGATTTGCGCCGCCGCACCCTGATCGGAATGCCCGGACTCGACCGATTCACAAAACCGCGCCGTCGACGGGTCGGCCACATCGGTCACGCCAATCGCCTGACCATCCGTGCCCTGCCCATCCAGCGACAACATCCACGCTCCTTCGCCGCGCACCGCCACAATCAGCGCGCCCGGCTCATCGCCCATCGGTAGGTTCGGACAACCCAACACACCGAGCACGACCTGCCCCTCCTCGATCAACGCCAGCGCGACCGCGTACCGTTCACC
>JANQKH010000459.1 GCA_028281215.1 Phycisphaeraceae bacterium
ATATCGATGAACTTGCAATCGATGTCATCCCATTCGCGATCCGCAGTTTTGATCAGGCCGCACAGCCCCGCCGAATGCGGTGACCCGATGCCCGTGCGCCGAAATCCGAACGCGCCGTCGAGCCGACAGAAACCCAAGAGCATTGGCTTACTTTGCAGTTCCCCTGCGTGCATCTGCAAAGCGCGGTACGACCGCTGGATAAATTGAAATGCATGGCGATTAAATGCTTCATTCGCAATCAATGGCGCCACAACCAACACGGCTGCGATCGATTCAGGCATCGCCTCGACCCGATCGATCGGCACGAGGTGCGGCTGCATACCACCGCCACGAAGCACGTCGGGAATGCGGGCGGACAAGCCCGTCGGCCCTTCGCCATCATCAGTGACTACGATCGTTGAAGCGTTGGCCCACGGCATTTGGTTCTTCAGCAGCGTCAGAGGCGCGGTCGTCAGCACGAGGCGTTCCACGCCTGCGCCGGCGACCGCTGATTCAAAAGGGTCGGGGGCCTCACCTGCGGGAACGGGCGTCGCCGACGGCGAATCGGATGACGGGGGTGATGGCGGCGCGCCGTTCAGAAACGTCACGATTTGCCGAAGCGTCTGCAACGCGCCGAGGTCTTCCGGTTTCACCGCCGGCGCATCGGGCACGCGATCTTGAAACGCGGAGAGAATCTCCACACGCTTGATCGAATCAATGCCCAGATCTGCGTCGAGCGACATGTCCAACTCGAGCATGTCCACGGGATAACCCGTCTTGTCGGCCACGACTTCAAGCAACACGGTTTCCATCGCACCGTTGTCAGTGGCGGGCGAGGAGGGTGTGGCTGCGGGCGCGGCGGTTGGCTCGGCTTGCGTTCCGCTCGCGCGATCGACAAATTCAACGATCTGCCTCAAGGTCTGCAAAGCACCGAGGTCTTCCGGTTTGACCGCGGGCGCGTCCGGCGCGCGATCCTGGAAGGCCGAGAGGATTTCAACGCGCTTGATCGAATCGATGCCCAGGTCCGCGTCGAGCGACATATCCAACTCAAGCATGTCAACGGGGTAGCCGGTCTTGTCGGCCACGACTTCGAGCAACAGCGTCTCGAAGCGACCGGTTGATGGTGCGGGGGCTGCGTGCTGAATCGGTGTTGGGATTGGCGCGGGGACTTGTGATTGCGGCGTATTAGCCCTTGGCTCTGCTAGGGAGGCGGGCGCAGCGGTTGAAGACGGTGGCGAACCCACCGGCGCGGGGGCGGCCTGAACCGGCGGCGCTACCGGAGCCTGCGGCGCGGTGACTGGCGTCACCGGCGGCGTGGGAACGACCGGTGGAATCGGCACCGGTAATGGAACGGACGTTGGCGCCGGCATCGCCGTCGGGTTGGGCGTCGGCGCAACGTTCAGCGTGGCAACATTCGCGCCCAACGATGAGCCAAGCAACTGCTGTTGCTGTTGCACCAGTTGCTGAATGGTCTGCTGCGACGCGTCCTGACCCTGAAGGTATTGGCGATGCAACTGGGCGGTCTGCTCCTGCATGCGTTGCAGTGCGAGAATGTGTTGCTGTGTTACCTGCAACGCATAAGCCAACTGCTCCGGCGAGGCCGACTGTGAAACAGGCGGGCTAGCAGGTGCTGGTGATGTCGGTTCGTTAGGCGGGGGAGTCTGAGTCACGGCGTCCTGTCGTTGTGGTGTAGACTGATGACTTTCCTGTCTTGAATCGATGCCGCGCTGCGGCGCGGTCGGTTTGGCAGCGGGAACGGCAGGCGGCGTCGCTTCGGCCACCGGCATGCTCTGCTGAACATTCGCCGTCGGCACAGGACCATCCTGTTGCTGGCGCACGCTTGCTTCACTCGATTTCGTTTCGCGCGGCTTCACATAATTCGCGCCGGTCAATTGAACCGTCAACCGTCGCGGATCGCGTTTTTTAGCCGGCCGGCGCAACGTGGGGTCATCCCACAACGCAAGGTCCACGCGGTGACCGGTGACGGCGATCTGCGCGAGCGTCGCCGCCAAATCGTACTCACCATGCCGACGGCCGGAGGTCTGATCGAGCGCGACCACTTGGGTATTGACGGAGCGATCGCCAATGTCTCCTATTGCCTCAAGGATGCTACGGATCAGGCCGGTCAACTTATTGGCGGGGCCGACTTCGACGAACACACGCACGCCTGATCGGTACATTGTCTCGATCTGGCGGACGAATTCAACCGGTTGAGCCAACTGGTTGGCGAGCAATTCGCGAGCGTCGTCAGCGTTGCGCGGATACACGTCGCCCGTGGTGTTGGCGAACACCTTGACCGGTCCACCTGCCTTTCCCGCCGCCCTGATACCCGTCGCACTGATCCCCGGCTCGATGGCGACCCGCTCCAGCGCCCGAGCAAACGGCTCGCACGCTCCGGCCACCAGCGGACTGTGAAACGCCGCCGCCACCGGGATGACCTTGCAACGCCAACCTTGTTTGGTCAACCGTTGCTCGGCTTGTTGAATCACCGGGGTCGAACCGGACACGACTGTCTGGTTCGGCCCGTTGTGATTGGCGATCGTCAGGTCGAGGCCGGTTGCATCGATGGCCTGTTGCACGTCGTCCCGCGCAGCCTGCACGGCAAGCATCGTGCCGGCGTCGCCACTACCCACAGCGTCGCGCTGCTGCGCCATCACCGCGCCGCGCTGTCTTGCCAACCGGTAAAACGATCGTTCATTGATACGGCCTGCCGCGGCGAGTGCAGTCAGTTCACCGAAACTGTGGCCCGCCGCAGCCGCGGGTCGCACGCCGAAATGTTCGAGCACTTTCATCGCGCCGAAACTGACGGCGCCGATCGCCGGCTGGGCAACGCGCGTGTCGCGCAACTGTTCATCGTTTTGCTGCCGCGCCTGATCGCCAAACACTGAGCGCGGATAAATCAAATCGCTTAGCGATCCGGGGGGGGCGGGCGAGCCGCCTGCATTGAACTCGGCGTTGGCGGATTCCAACGCCGCCACCATCTGCGGAAACTGGCATGCCAGATCACGAAGCATGTTGACGTACTGCGAACCCTGCCCGGGAAAAACAAACGCCAGATCGCCGAGCTTTTCGCCCTGCCCAAACCAGGCTCCATCGGGCAACGACCAGTACCGCTGGCCCGCCTTGGCCGCGAGCATGCTGCGCGTTTTGTCGATCAGCTTCGGCACGTCGGTGACGTCACGTTCGATGACCAGAACCAGCCGACAAAGCTGTGCCGGATTGAATTGACGGCGGTGCGTCGCGGCGATCTCGCGCAGGTCGGCGTGTTCGCTCAAAAGTTCATCCGACAGCGACTGAAGCTGCGCAGCCAACGCTTGCTCAGAATCGGCGGACAACGGCAAAACCTGTACACGCCCCGACCAATCGATGGCCTCGGAGCCGGCGCGGGTGGTTGGCGAAGCTTCGACCACGCAGTGAAAGTTGCTGCCGCCGAACCCGAACGCGCTCAACGCCGCGCGACGCGGATGTTGACCCTTGCCCAGCCACGGCCGCTTCTCCGTGTTCACATAAACGTGCTTCGATTCGCGAAGCACATCCAACGGCTGATCGACCTTGATTGTCGGCGGCAACACACCGCGCTGCACCGCCAGCGCCGCTTTGATCAGACCAGCCGCGCCCGCCGCCGCCTTGGTGTGACCGACCATCGATTTCACACTGCCAATCGCGCACCAGGGCTTGGGGATTTCGGATTTCGGATTGCGGGTTTCGGATTGGGTGGAGGACGTCTGTTCGCTGAACACTTCCTCGATTGCATTGACTTCCGTGGCGTCACCGACTTTCGTGCCGGTGCCGTGGGCTTCGATCAGTTCGATGGTGTCGGGCGTGACACCGGCGGTCTTGTAGGCGTCGCGAAGGCACTTGGTCTGGCCCTTGACGCTAGGGGCGTAAATGGCGTTGCCTTTGCCGTCGGAGGACGTGCCGATGCCTTTGATCACACAGTAGATTTTGTCGCCGTCGCGCCGGGCGTCGTCGAGGCGTTTGAGCACGACCACGCCAAGCCCTTCGCCAAGGATGGTGCCGTCGCCGTTGGCGCTGAACGGCTTGCTGTTGCCGGTGGGTGAAAGCGCCGGCGTCTTGCTGAAACACATGTACATGAA
>JANQKH010000460.1 GCA_028281215.1 Phycisphaeraceae bacterium
TCGGTTCACCCATTTCACACATCGGCGTGCAATGCACCGACTCACCCTATGTGGTTGTCAGCATGCACATCATGACGCGCGTCGGCACGCCCGTGCTCGAAACACTGGGCGACGGCGACTTCGTGCCGTGCGTTCATTCGGTCGGCTACCCACTCGTTGATGCCGACGGCAAGCGGCGCGATGATGTCGAATGGCCTTGCAATGCGGACAACAAATACATCACGCACTTTCCCGAGTCCAAGGAAATCTGGTCCTACGGTTCGGGTTACGGCGGCAACGCGCTGCTGGGCAAAAAGTGTTTTGCACTGCGCATCGCGTCCACCATGGCGCGGGACGAAGGCTGGTTGGCCGAGCACATGCTCATTCTGAAACTGACCGATCCGCAAGGCGAAGTGCATTACATTGCCGCGGCGTTTCCGTCGGCATGCGGCAAAACCAATCTCGCCATGCTCGAGCCGACCATCGAGGGTTGGGCCGTCGAGTGCGTCGGCGATGACATCGCGTGGATGAAATTCGGAGACGATGGCCGACTCTATGCCATCAACCCCGAAGCCGGTTTCTTCGGCGTCGCGCCAGGCACCAGCGACGACACCAACTTCAACGCGATGCGGTCGTTCGACAAGAATGCCATCTTCACCAACGTCGCCCTGACCGACGACGGCGATGTGTGGTGGGAAGGCATGACCAAACAGCCACCAGCGCATCTGATCGATTGGAAAGGCAACGACTGGACGCCTGACAACGACGCACCCGCCGCCCATCCCAACGCACGGTTCACCGCCCATGCGTCGCAGTGCCCGGTGATTGCGCCGGAGTACGACGATCCGGCCGGCGTGCCGATCACGGCGATTCTGTTCGGCGGTCGACGCGCTTCAACGCAGCCGCTGGTCTTGCAGGCGTTTGACTGGCAACACGGCACGTTTCTCGGTTCGACCATGTCATCGGAGAAAACTGCCGCTGCCGCTGGCGCTTTGGGTGAATTGCGATTCGACCCGATGGCAATGCTGCCGTTTTGTGGTTACAACATGGCCGACTACTGGTCCCACTGGTTAACCATGGGCCAGCGCGACGGCGCGCAACTGCCTGACATTTTCTACGTCAACTGGTTTCGCAAGGATGAGCAAGGTCGATTCCTTTGGCCGGGCTTTGGTGAAAACAGCCGCGTGCTCAAGTGGATCATCGAACGCACGCAGGGCAAAGGCGAAACGATCGACACACCGATTGGTTTGCTGCCGACCAAAGACGGGCTCGATTTGGAAGGGCTCGACATCTCAGCTCAAGCGATCGACGAACTGCTCACGGTGAGCCCCGAACGCGGCCGCGAACTGTTGCCGAAGTATGAGAACCACTTCGCCCGGTTCGGCGACCGTTTGCCGACTGCGATTCGTGAGGAACTTGATACCCTGCGGCGACGGCTCGACGAATTGCCGTGATGTATTTCCCTTTCGAGAAGCAACCAGCAACCGAGATAGGTGCGACACTTTGCAAAGCCAAAGTGTGGTACACCATACTCGCCGAACTTGGTTGCACAGGAATGACAAAACATTCATTAACTTTTTAACAAGGCCCGAATCCCATGTTCATTGCCATCAACAACCTCCGCGCCAAACCCAATCGCGGCGACGATCTTGAAGCCCGCTTCGCCGAACCGCGCGGCCTCGATGAACAGCCTGGTTTCATCGGTTTTGAGTTGCTCAAACGAACCTGGGCGCCCGGCGACGATGACGACTCCGGCGAGATGCACTACTTGGTCGTGACCCGCTGGCGATCCATGAAGGACTTCATCGGCTGGACCAAAAGCGATGCGTTCAAACAAGCCCATGCCGGCGGCCGCCCCGACTTCCTTGCTGGTGGCGGACATCCGGCGGGATACGAAGTCGCACTGCATCGGGCCGGTGATACCGAGGCGGGATGAGCGGCTCAAAGGCGCACCATTCAATCCTCCGGCCGCTCACCGGCCGGAGCCATTTTGACCAGTTTCGGATCGAATCGTCCAAGCACATCCACCAGGTCGGTCTGCGCCGCCATCACGTCGTCGATGTTTTTATAGACGAACGGAATCTCATCCAGGCCGGCACTAAGCAGATGTACATCGCGCTCTTCGAGATATTGGTTCACATTCGACCATCGATACGTTTCCTTGGCTTTGCGTCGGCTCATCACGCGACCTGCGCCATGGCTGGCGGAGTTCAACGATGCGGCGTTACCTTTGCCGCGCACGACATAGCCAGGGTCGGCCATGGAACCGGGAATGATGCCGAGCACCCCATCGCCGGCCGGCGTCGCGCCTTTGCGGTGTACGATCACCGTTTTCTCTTCACCGTCAATCTCGTGTGTTTCCTCCCACGCGAAGTTGTGGTGGTTTTCGATGTCGAGCATGACGTCGGCACCCAGGTGTTTGGCAATGTGATGATGGATCATCGCATGGTTGGCTTCGGCGTAGCGGCCCATCAGGTTCATCGCCTGCCAGTATTCCTGCCCCTCGTGGCTGTCGAGGTCGAGCCAGGCCAGGTGCTTCAAATAGTTTGGCAGTTCGGGGTGTTGCGACATCGCCAGTTTGGAGTAGTAATCGCAAACCGCCGCGCCCGTGCCGCGACTACCGGAGTGCGACAACAGCGCGAGGTATTCACCTTCGCCCGGCAAACCGAGCGCTTCGGCTTGTTCTGCATCCACGGTGAATCGACCGAACTCGACGAAGTGGTTACCGCTGCCACTTGATCCAAGTTGTGCGTGCGCTTTGGGTTTGTTGTGCTGCGTGACAGGCGAGACAGTCCAGTCTTCGTCAAGCACGGCATGCTCGCGACGTTTGCTGCCGCCGCTGCGTTGGCGGTCGTCCCGGCCGAACGAAGCACCGATGCCGAATCGCGTTTCCTCTTCGATCGCGTTGATCAAACGATCGGTCTGCGCCTTCAAAGCGTTGGCCGGAAGGTCGAGCACGGTCATTTTCATGCGGCAGGCGATGTCCACGCCGACCGCGTAAGGCACGACGGCGTTCTCTGTGGCGAGCACGCCGCCGATGGGCAGCCCGTACCCGACATGCGCGTCAGGCATGAGCGCACCCATCGCGGCGACCGGCAGGTTGCACGCGTTGTTCAGTTGTTCGACCGCCTTGGCGTCGAGATCGTCGCCCCATTGTTGCCATGGCGCAGGGTGAGCGCGGCCGACGAATCCGTCGGCCTTGTTGCGTTCACG
>JANQKH010000477.1 GCA_028281215.1 Phycisphaeraceae bacterium
TGATGGACTGCGACACGACCGGCGTGGAGCCCGACTTCGCACTGGTCAAGTTCAAGAAACTGGCCGGCGGCGGTTACTTCAAGATCGCCAATCAATCGCTCAAGCCGGCGCTGGTCGCGCTGGGTTATAGCGATGGCGAAATCAAAGACATTCTGCGATACGTGCTCGGCGCCCTGACGTTTGAAGTGCCGATGCCCGCGCCGGACGGCAACATCGAAAGCAGCGTCGAATCGTTCGCTGAAGTGTTGCTCAACAAGGGGCTGACTCAGGCGGATCTGGACAAACTGGCCGATTCGCTCGGCAGCGCGATGGAACTGAACTTCGTGCTCAACGCTTTCACCCTCGGGCAGGATGCCATCGAGCGCCTGGGCCTCACGGAGCAAACGGATGTGCTCAAGGGCCTTGGCTTTTCACATAAACAGGTTGACAAACTCAACGAACTGATCTGCGGCACCGGCACCATCGAAGGCGCCCCGCACCTGAAAGACGAGCATCTTCCGGTGTTCGATTGTGCGAACAAGTGCGGCAAGACCGGCAAACGGTTCATCGCGGTGGAAGGTCACATCCGTATGATGGCCGCCGCGCAACCATTCCTCAGCGGTGCGATCAGCAAGACGATCAACCTGCCCAATGAGGCGAGCGTGGACGACATCAAACAGTCATACCGTTTGAGTTGGGAATTGGGCTTGAAGGCGAACGCGTTATACCGCGACGGCTGTAAGCTCAGTCAGGTACTCAACTCGACCGCCGATGCGAAAGACGACGCGGATGTGGAAGCCGACGACGACGCGAATGTTGAAGCCGGCAAATCGGAAGTCAGCGCGGACGTCGCGAAACTGGCCGAACGCGTCGCGCTGGCCGAAGGCGACACCGAAGAAGCCAAGGAAGCCGCCAAAGTGCCGGTCGAGAAAGTGGTCGAGCGCATCGTCGAACGGCCGTTGCGCCGCCGATTGCCCGACACCCGCCGCAGCATCACGCACAAGTTCAATGTCGCCGGTCACGAGGGTTACCTCACTGTCGGTCTTTACGACGACGGGAACCCCGGCGAACTGTTCATCACGATGGCGAAGGAAGGCTCGACCATCGGCGGCCTGATGGATTCACTCGGCACGGCGATCTCCGTCGCATTGCAATACGGCGTGCCTGTCGATTCGCTCGTGACCAAGTTCACGCATCAGCGGTTTGAGCCGGCCGGCATGACGCACAACAAGGACATCCCGTTCGCCAAGAGCCTCGTCGACTACATCTTCCGCTGGATGGGCATGGAGTTCATTCCCGGTTACCGCGCCGCGAATGCGCCACGTCGTCCCGGTGCTAAAGATGAAGGCAAAGACGAAGCGGCGGCGAAGACGGCAAAGAGCAACAAGACAGGAAAGAGCGGTGTGGACAAACAGATCAAATCGATGATCGATCCAAAACCAGCGCCCGCTGACGCGAATGAAAAAGCAACCGCCGAAGCCAGCCAGGGCGACGGTGCCGGCAACGGAGGAACTCCCGGTGCCAACGGAGGCGGCGATCGAAGTATTGTCGATCCGCCTCGCCGCATCACCGTGCCGGAGCCGGTGCCCGCGATCAAGGGGGGCGCACCTGAACCGGGCGAGGCGGCGGCATCCAAGTCGAGCCAGTCCAGTGCACTCGATTCCTCGCTTCAGTCCATGCAGGCCGACGCGCCGGCGTGCGATGTGTGCGGCACAATCACCGTCCGAAGCGGCACCTGCTACAAGTGCCTCAACTGCGGCAATTCGATGGGTTGTTCTTAAATATTGGACGTTACCCGCGACGACCCGTCGCGGCTCGCGGAACAAACTTCCTTCTCCCTCCTCCGCCCCCTCGGGACCCACCACTCGAGGGGGCTTTTTCATGGCTTGCGTTTCTGTAACAACCTGCCTGTTCGTCGCATGGAATTGGGTCAGCCGACTATCATGAATGACGTCGCATGACCTTCGCGCGTCCGTCGAGGTGTCCCATGTTGCATACCGCGTTGTTCAAGTCTCGTTCCTTGTTCACGACGATTTTGATCGTTGCGTTGTCGGCTTCCGTTGGACCGGCCGATGATGTGGAGCAACCCAAAGCACAGCTGACGGCCGACATCGCCAAACTCATTACCGAACTGGGCAACGATGAATTCACCATTCGCGAACAGGCGGAGGCGAAACTGATCAAACTTGGGCAGCCGGCGCTGAAGTTGTTGCATGAAGCTGCGAAAAGCAATGATGATCCCGAAATCCGAATGCGCGCTGAACGAGCAATCAAGCGGATCGACCCCGACGGCCGGCTCTTTCGCGGGCTGGCGCCTCGCCCGCCCGCGCCTCCGTTCGGCAAACCCGCGCCCCCGCGCGTGCGTGTGCCGGCGCCGTTGCCGAAGCCGCGCGTGAAATTCCCGTTTGAACGCCAGCGTGAAGTGGACGTCACACGCTGGGGCCGTGATATCGCCAATCCGTTTACCAATATTCACAAGGAAGGCGTCAAACGGCTCAAAGGCCGCGGCATCGACGTGAAAAAACTCACCGGCCTGAAGGCGGTATTGCTCACCGGTAGTTGGTGCGGCGCGAACTCAAAAACGTTTATCAACCACGACGCCAACACCGTGCTTGTGCTCGGCAAGGGTTTCATCACGCACGGCAAAGTGATCAGCAAAGGACCCGTGCTCGCGATTGACGACGCCCACATCATGGGTTCCCTTCAAGGTGACGGGCTGGTTTGGTTTACCGAAAAGTCGTTCCCGCGAAGCAATACAACAGGCAAGCCGTTGCTGGTTGGCTTGGACACCCGTCGGCCGCACGACCGCAATGTCGCCGCCGCCATGATTCAGGGTGACTTCGGTTGGCAGCGTCCGAAAGATTTTCTCAAACCGCCCGCGATCAAAGCGAACGCCAAGAAGCCGGCGCTCGCCATCAAGGACACGGACAAGAAAAAGAAACAACTGATCGAGTACATCAAGTCAATCAACGGCGTCGACGCCACCAAGGCCTGCAAACCCATCGCCAATCCGTTCAAGCAGTTTGACAAGGAAGCCGTCGCAAGGCTCGTCGCACGCGGTGACGATCCGAACCGGCTGACCAAACTCAAGAAGGCCAGGTTTCTCACTGGTACC